>DATJGC010000175.1:0-15179 GCA_035495345.1 Chitinophagaceae bacterium
CCATCTACACTCATTATCTGTACAGATGTCTTGCTGGTTTGTTGCACTGAGATGGCCAGTACCAGTGTAGAACCGGTAACAGGGTTGGGCCTTACCACTACGTTAGCACCGCTTACGGTAACCTTTACAGATTTTATGACACTGTACTCGCTCTTACCATCTTTATCAATACGGCGAATGCGGTAGTAGTGAATGCCTGAAGCCAGGTTATTGTCTGTAAAGGAATAGTTGTTTACACCTGTGTTATTGTTAGCGGTAACGCTGCCAATTACACTGTAGCTAACGCCGTTGAAAGAATGCTCAACAATATAACGGTCTACATTTATTTCATCACTTGTTTTCCAGTTCAGCAATGCATTGCCGTTTACAGCTTCAGCGGTAAAGCCGAGCCAGATAGCAGGTAAAGCAGAACTGAGTTTAAAGGTAAGAATGGTAAATACCACATTGTTATTGAGCGTCACGCCATTGAAATTGATCTTTTTACCGGAGGCGCTGGTAGCTGTAAAGAAGGAGAGGGTGCCTGTATTAAAATCACCATCGCCATCATTGTCTATCATCAGTGCGTAGTTGTTCACTACTGAGCCGCCCTGTTGTACACCAAGGCCGGTGGTATCAAAACTCAGGTTTACGGCACCCACACCGCCTTTATTGGCCACTTTCCATTCCCTGTTGATGCGGGTGCTGCCTACTGCAACGGGTGCTGCACCGCCGGCGGCTATTACAGACTGTGATAAATTGGCGGCATCATTACCAATGAGCAAAAAGCGTTTGTTCAGCAAGGTTGTTGGGGTAGACAATACCAGGTTACCGCGAAGGGTTTGGCCTGTACCGTCTCCGCTACCGCTGTTCATGCTGTTAGAGATGGTTTGTACAAGGGCTGTGGCACTGTCTGTACCAATACCAAACACATCATTCTGGAAGGTAGCGCTTGCGGGCCAGATAATACTGCTGTCAGAAGCGGTATAGTTTACCGGCGTTCCGGTGCTGCCCAGGGTAGTACCGTATTTGATGGCCAGGTAAGATTCTATATTGCTTTGTTTGTTGGCGGTCATGTTTGAGTCTATGATATACACCACTTCGGCAATATCTCCGCCATAAGCACCAAGGTATACATTGCTTACAACCTGAAATGCGCTGAGGTAAAAAGTTGTGTTGCCCCCCGTGAAAGCGTTGGCAGTAGCAGAAGAGGCAAGCACCTGTCCGTTCTTACGGATATCTCTCTTAAAACCACTGGGTGTTGTGCCGGTGCTTTTGCTAAAGCTCCAGATAGCAGTCTTAGAATCAATAGAACCAGATGGAGTGGCTACAATATTGGTAGAATCTTCTCCGCCGGTCCATTTCATTACAGAGCCTGTAGATTGTACCATTACCAGTTTGCCATTGGTGGGGCCTTCACGCAGGAAGGTGGCGTTTTGATTTTCGGTAATAGGGCGAAGCACCATATAAGCATACACTGAATTGTGCGATGTATTGCCTGCGAAGCCGCCGGGTACGGTCATGAATTTATTGGTCTGCGGAAGAAAGGCAGTAACCGGGTTAAAATTGATATTGTCTGCACCTTCACTCTGCAGTATCGGTCTGCTGCTACCATTGGCTTGTATGAGTGAATTACCATTAATATCACTGTTTGGCCAGAGTCCAACGGCACTGCCATCCGGACCTGGAATGGTTCCGCCTCTTGCCCACAACTGCAGGTTGCTGAGCGCAGAGCCCGGCATGGGTAAAACGGGAGATGCTTTTACTAGTGAAATTTCATCCAGTACAAAACTATTACCGTTGGTAGAAGTGGTGTTGGTAAGAATGGCTGGCTGGGCATAGGTATTACCGCCTGAGTTCCATTTAAACTGTAATTTTTTCCAGCTGATATTGCCGGAGGCAATGGTTTGTACACCTGCTGGTGTTAGGGGAATATCATTAATGGTTGCGTTAAGAGAAGTAGGATTGCTGATTGAACCACCACCCTGGTTAGGAGATTCGTATCCCATGTAGAAGCTGAAAATATAATCGGTATTCGGTGTTACAGTGCCGCCGTTGATGGGGCGCCATACCTGGTCGCCCACATGATAGGCGCAGCCAGTAGCCGCATTGGTGTTATGCAGAATGAATTTGCCTCCCGGGCGTCCGAGTGCATCCTGTGTAAAGGATTCTGAGCCATTGGTGAATACTCCGTTCTGGCAGGTAAAATTCTGGTAATTATAAGACGAAGTGGTACCACCACCGCCAAACACAGAATAAACATCTACCGGGTTCTTTTCGAAACTTTCAACAAAAGCTGTATCCGTAGTGCATTTTTTTGTGGTAATCGTAACCGGTGCGGGTGAATACTCAGACCAGTTGGAAGCGGCCGTACGTTTAAAGCGGGCGCGGTAGGTTCCGGCCTGTGTTGCCGTGTAGATATTTGCAGTTGCGCCTGGGATAGTAGTAAATCCTCCGCCGGTATTTATCTGCCACTCATAGGCAAAGAAGCCTGCTGTGAGCCCCATTTTAGCACTGATGGCTTGTCCTTCACAAAAACTTGTATTATAAAAATAGACAATCGGGTTTGCCTTGTGTGCATTCCAGTAAGAAGTAAGGATGATCTTGTTGAACGCATCCGACTGGCTCCATTGTGTTTCCCAGGTGTCATGCCCTTCAGTTGCATAGTAACTCATAAACAGGTTGCCCCCTTTTGCATTAAAGAGGTTGCGGGTGTTCATGGTGGTGCTGGGGTCAGGGGCGTTGTCAAGACCGCCGGTAGCAATCCAGATAGGCACCTGTAAAAAATTGTCTATAGATGAATTAACGTCTTCAATAAATCTCGGGCTTGAGCTGGCCACGGCCGCAATACGCTTAGGAAATAATCTTGCATAGTTTACACAACCAAAACCACCGGCAGAAAGGCCCATGGTAATGATGCGGTCCGGGTCTAGTCCATTGTATTTTTCAAGCGTGTCCAGTATTGAATTCACCGGGGTTATAGTAGCGTCGTTCCAGATACCTCCGGCGTTGTTCTTATCAACCATCAGCTGCGGAAACAGTAAAAATCCGTTCCACTCGCCGGCATTCATGCGCTGTTCAAACAATTGTGCTCCCCAGAAAAGCTGGTCCTGGTTTTCGCGGTTAACCACAGAGCCATCGTTGCGTTGGTTGAGGGTATCTGCAGCTTCGCCCTGGCCATGAAGAAACAACACCATGGGGTACTTGTTGGCCGGGTTGTAATTATTAGGAAAGCGTATCCTGAAAGAGGTAATCCCCCAACGATAGCTTTTAAAGTTTGATTGGTTCCAGGTAATCCTGTAATTGGTTCTCGGAAATCCTGAAGCATTCTGGTCGGGATCATGCACCCATTTCTGCATAATGCCTGCACCTGCAGCAATGGGGTTGGTGAGTGAACCCAGGGGAGCGTTCGGATTGTAGATGTAGTCGCCATCAGTCGGCGTCATAACGTCTTGCGACTGGCCGGCGACAGTAACAAAGAAAAGAGATAAGATCAGGAGTAAACGCTGGTACATAATTAAAATGTTTCTTTTAATAATTACAGGGATAATAGGCAATGAATGGCGGTGATCCGAAAGGATGTGGGATAAAAGAAACCAGCTTTTAGAGGATATTAAACAAAGTCTCTAATGAACTCTGTTGAAGAATGTAAAGGTTATCAGTAAATGCCTGTGTAAAGGCATAGGGATATTGGAGGGTAAAGCTATAAATAAAACCGAAAGATCAAAAACCAATATAAAAAATATTCATAATGACAAACGTTGTTTTTGCACAAAGGGTTGGCCCTGACCCAGTAAAATTCAGTGAAAGCACTTAATTTTTTTTTGAAATTTTCCGCAAAACCCTTAAAAATCCCTGCCCGACCAACCGAGTTTTGCAAAATGACAATCCTACGGCCCCCATCGCTGGTTTCAAATGCCGCATTCCCGCCCGCCCGGCAAGGGGTATTACGTAAGGTGTACCTCAAAGGCTGCCTCCTAATTAAAGTCAGCCGCCGGCCATCTTTTGCTTAATTTGCCAAAAAGCTTGTTGTATGAAGCGAAGCAAGATTGCCGGCGTTGGCATGTATGTGCCCGCAAACACAGTGACCAACGAAGATCTTACCCAATACATGGAGACCAGCGACGCCTGGATACAGGAGCGAACCGGTATTAAAGAACGGAGGTACGCCCAACGCACCGGCGAAACCACCACTACCATGGCCGTTGCCGCCGCTACCATTGCCATTGAACGCGCAGGCATCAGCCCACAGGATATTGATTTTATCGTTTTTGCTACTTTAAGCCCGGATTACTATTTCCCAGGCTGCGGCGTCCTTTTACAAAGGGCTCTCAAAATGCGCGAGATTGGTGCGCTGGATGTAAGGAACCAATGCAGCGGCTTTCTCTATGCGCTCAGCGTGGCGGATCAATTTATAAAAACCGGCATGTACAAAAACATCCTGGTGGTGGGCAGCGAGAAACATTCTTTTGGCCTCGATTTCTCTACCCGCGGCCGCAACGTGTCTGTGATTTTTGGCGATGGCGCCGGCGCCGTTGTGCTACAACCCACCGAGCTGCCAAAGCAGGGCATACTGAGCACCCATTTGCATAGTGATGGCGAAAGCGCCGAACTGCTGGCCATGTTTAACCCCGGCACCCATGCCAATCACTGGACGGAGCAACCGTTGGCCGATTTCAACGACGCTCCCATTGCGGATATGTTTATGAGTCACCAGATGATCGACAAGGCACAGAATTTTCCCAGCATGGACGGCCCCGCAGTTTTTAAAAAAGCCGTTGTAAAATTTCCGGAGGTGATCATGGAAGCACTTTCTGCCAATGGCCTTCAGCCCACAGACATCAATATGCTGATACCGCACCAGGCCAACCTCCGCATCAGCCAGTTTGTACAGCAGAAACTAGGACTGCAAGACAGCCAGGTGTTCAACAATATCCAGCGCTATGGCAATACCACGGCTGCTTCCGTACCCATTGCCCTTTGTGAAGCCTGGGAACAAGGAAAAATTCAGCCGGGAGATTTGGTTTGCCTTGCCGCCTTTGGCAGCGGCTTTACCTGGGCAAGTGCGCTTTTGTACTGGTAAGCAACGCCAATATTTTTTTTCAATAACCATCGGCGCTAAGCAGCCATGGACCCCCAAGGGCAATACATTCTGCCACGCATGAATGGCTTACACTAAAATCATGTAACATCGCAGTACAAAAGCAACTGACCACAAAACGGTTGGGCATTTGATCCTTTTCTCCTTATGGCCAGAAAATTTATCTTTTTAATAAATCCTATCTCAGGCACCTCTTCCAGGCAACGCCTGCCTGATAGTATAGCACAAGCCGCTAAAGAGCATAACGCAGTATTTGAAATTTTACCTACCGTAGCCAGCGGAGATTATCAATTTGTAAAACAGAAGATCCGCGAGGAAAAGGTAACAGATATCATCATTTGCGGTGGCGATGGTTCTGTAAACAGCGTGGTGCAGGACTTAAAAGATATGCCGGTAAATTTCGGGATTGTTCCCTTGGGCTCTGGCAACGGGCTTGCACTCAGCGCAAAGATTCCGGTTAAGACTGCCCTTGCCCTTGAAATAGTCTTTACCGGTGTTCCGGATCATGTAGATGCATTTCTGATAAACCAGTCTTTTGCCTGTATGCTCTGCGGACTGGGCTTTGATGCGCAGGTAGCCCACAATTTTGCAAAACAGAAAAAACGCGGGTTGTTCACCTATGCCCAGCAATCGCTCAAGCAATTTTTTGTGGCAAAACCGTATTCATTTGGCATTGACCTGGGAGACACTGAATTTACCACCGAGTCTTATTTTATCAGCATTGCCAACAGCAACCAGTTTGGCAACCAGGTAACCATTGCGCCCCTGGCCAGTCTGAATGATGGCCTGTTGGACATTGTGATTGTAAGAAAGATGAATAAGGCACAGCTGCCGCTTTCTATCCTCGACCAGATTGCGGGCAGAAACCAGGTAGCAAACCCGCATCACCTTAAAAAATCCGGCATCATTTATCTGCAGACCGATAAGCTGAGCATTAAGAATATTGATGGTGCGCCCCTGCACATAGATGGCGAGCCAAGAGAAACCGCCAGCTATTTTAATATCCGTGTGTTGCCCAATTGTTTCAAGCTGTTGCAGCCACCGAAATAACAATGCATTCTTACGGACTGATGGTGCATGGCCATCCTTTTAGAAAAGCTATAGATCAACGCTGGCGCATAGAATCACTGGGTAGAAAATTAGCAAATGAGGCAAAGCCGCGGGTGTTGTTTTCATTGTCCAGCGCCTCCAGGATATTTACTTTTTCTCGTTGCGTAAGATGGAAGTTCAGCGCCGCTTTTGCATCTGCATTCTTGGCGGCATATTGAAATGATATGCGGTAAAACCTGTCGTTCATAAAATCACGGGTGAGGGCCAGCGTATTGTCCTGGTTATACTCCTGCATCTTGTACCAGTTGTATTGCAACAGCAGCATGGGTTTTGTGGCCAGCTCAGAGATGTCGCCAGATTCAAAAGGATCGTCCCATCCACCTGCCTGCCTGTCGCGTATCTGCAGCATTACCACACCGGCCGTATTTTCTTTCAGCCAGTCTTTAAATACTTCTACAAAGCGAAGCGCTGTTTCTGCACCGTAATTATCGCGGAGACCGGCATCCATTACATCTATAACTGGTTTGGACGGCAGCCATACATTAGGAAGTACATACGGAAAGGTTGCATTCATACGCAATGCGGTGAGCAGGCGCATATTCATGGGGTCTTGTTTTGCAAACAATGCTGCAAAATCAATTTCATCAGGGTCAGGCACAAAATGGCGGGTACTGTCTGCGTGCGGCATCATCAAAAAACTTACCGGCTGTGTGCTGATAACCATTTTCCGGCCGTCTCTTACAATCACTGCATTGAAAAACATGAGCGGCGTTTTGGCGCTTTGCTCATCCTTGGCAATATCTTTCAACTGCCGGTTAAGAAGGTTGCGTGTATTCTCGCGCAGCTTTTCTTCAAAGGCATAGCCACGGTCTTTTATATAATAGTAGTTGCCAATTTTAAATTTTTGCGCCGGCGCAGCCATGTCTCTTGCCACAAAGGAGGAGAAGGTGGGGTTGAGCAGGTCTTTGGAGATATCATCTACATACTTATTGCTATACAGATAAAGATTCTTTCCTTCGGCCCTTTCTCTTGCCAGTTCACGGTAATACGCGGCACCCAGCATGCCACCGGAAGCGCCGGTTATCAGAAAGGTTTTATCCATCAATCGACCGCCACTGATGCTATCCAGCCTTTGCAAGACGCTCAATGAAAAGGTAGCGCTTCGCGTTCCACCGCCGCTTACATTAATAATAAAGAAGTAGGGCTTCTTTTCTTTTTGTTTTTTCTTCCAGTTCTCCAGCACCTGGATCATCAACTTTTTATCACGCTGTACCAGCGCTGGCGTGCAAAGTGCCTGTAAGCCTTCACGACTGTAATCTGCGCGCTGAATATGCTTGGAGTAATTTAAACCATATGCTTTGTTGGTAGGGTCAATGACTTCATGCTTATACAAAAAGTTAAGCAATACTATCAGCAGGACAAAGAAGGGCACGCTCCAGCTTTGCAAAAAATAAGAAAAGGCACCCGCTACGGCTACCAGTATGGCAAAGAACAAGGTAATGCTGGCAGCGGCAGGTAACTGAAAAATATGATGGTCTAAGAAAAAGCCAACGGTAATTAAAAAGATAAACGCAATAAAGACAGACAGCATGGCGGCAAAATTGTGCCGGCTGAAGACGGTATCTATAAATAGCGCGCTGTAATGTGCCACATCACGCACGGGCCTTACCGTAAAGGGGCTGTTAAGGTAAGAAGTCACTTTTATGAGACGGCTGCCGCCACTGGTGAGCGCCACCTGCGGACGGAAAGTGGTTTTAAACTCATTGGGATGGCTGATAATGGTAGCCATTCTTTGCGTTATACTTTTATCTGCCCTGAAAAAATACAGGAATGAAATGGCAATAATGAGAATAAACCCAATGGTGAAGCCGCTGATCATCACAAAAATTTGCCAGTTGCTGTTCAGCTCACGGTAACGGTTAAAATAAACGGCGTTTCCCAGGTAGAACAATAGAAAAATAATTGGGATCAGGCTGTTGTTTATACAGTATTTTAAGAACGGCCTTGTGGTTGTAGCCAGAAATTTGAAATGCCTGCAGAATAAAATAAAGCTGGTAATGTTCCAGCTCATAATAAAAACGCCGGCAGACAAACCAACAATGCCTGCGCTTACGGCATTTACATTGCCCAGGTACTCCGGCGCCAGGTAAAGCGAGTCTACTCCATAGGCTTTCATAAACGCACCACCTACTGCGGCAAAAAGCACCAGCCAGAACACCAGTAAAACCTGGAACTTTTTAAAGTGAAGCAACAACAATTGAAGAGGAAAGGAATAGAATATGGCCCGCACACGTTGCTTCATGGTTACTATTAAAATAGTAAAGTACAAAAATTTGCTGGTTTTCAAAACCGTGTGCGGATGAGCGGTCTTTTATGCGGCAGCTTTAACGAAGCTTTTTGAATCCTTATTCCTGATCATAAATAACATCCATACCATGGTAAGCAGAAAGAACATGGCCACTACCTGGTGCAATTGTGCTATCCAGTCAAACGCGCCCCAATGATTGGCTACAATGTATGGACTGGTTTTTACTGCCAGGATACCCAACAGCACCTGAAGCAGAATAAAGCTGGCCGGTAGCCAGATGGTTTTGTGAACAAGGGCTGATCTGTTTTTCAACGGCCATGCATTGACGGTCCACATGATGGTGAACAACAATAAAACATAGGCCAGGCCGCGATGCATAAAATGAACGGTAATTTTATTGTCTACCAGGTGCACTGCCTGTGTAAAGATGCCGGATGGCCACCAGCTTCCGTTAATGCTGGGCCAGGTGGGTGCGGCAGCGGCGGCTTTGTGGCCCGCCATGAGCGCGCCATAGATCAGTTGAAAGAATAGTATTAGAAGTATGCTCCAGGTTTGCCATCTCGTTTTACGGTTGGTAATAATGGACGATGCAGGAACAGAAAGTGCCAGCGCAAACCACCATGCGTAACAGATGAGCCCCAGTGCAAAGACAAAATGCAATGCCAGTTTCAGCGGTTTAACGTACACCATATCATCTGTAAGTCCGCTCAGCACCATTATCCAGCCAATGGTGCCCTGTACAGCGCCAAGCAGAAAAAGAATGAGCAAGGGCTTTATCATGTAGGCCCTCATATACCTGCGGGCCAGCAGGTAAACAAAACCCACTACAAAAACAACGGCTATCAGTTTGGCCCATTCCCGGTGAAACCATTCCCAGAAATAAATAAATTTGAAATTGCTGAGCGTAAAATCTGCATTGACCAGCTGGTATTGCGGCGTCTGCTGGTACTTTACAAATTCTGCCTGCCATTGCTGATCATTCATTGGCGGCAGCCATCCCTTGCCGGAGAGTACATTCCACTCAGTAATAGAAAGCCCAGAACCTGTGAGGCGGGTAATGCCGCCCAGTATCACCTGTACCAGCAGCATGCCAATACCGATGTAGATCCATATAGCTACAGCTTTCTGGCCTTTCGGAAGCGCGTTTGTCATAGCGCCGCAAAGGTATCCCAGGAATTATTAAGAACAGCAGCGCGCGGTCTATATTTATGTTTTATATTAGATCAAATGAGTACCGTCTCTCCACAACATACATGTGAGAATTGTAACAACCAGTTTGCAGGGGCATTTTGTAATAGTTGCGGACAGAAGGTAGCGCACCGCATTACCATGCCGCATATTTTGCACGACGTGGCACATGCTTTTACCCATGCAGACAAAGGTTTTCTAAATTTATTGCTTCAATTGTTTGTGCGCCCCGGCGTGGTAGCGCGCGAATACATACTGGAGAAAAAAAGAAAGAAATATTATAATCCTTTCCAGTTTATATTAATCATTGGTTCCATAGCGGCATTTGTAGCCATCAACACCCATTTTGCCGAAACCACCATGGAGGCCATGGGACCAGGCACCGTAACCTCTCAGCGGGTGCTGAACTTTCAACATGCCATTAGCAAGTACATGGGCAAGTACTATAATTTTCTGGTACTCCTGCAACTGCCGTTCTTTGCACTCGGGTCCTTTCTGGTGTATCGAAAATATAAATATAATTACGCGGAACACCTAACGCTCCAAACCTTTATCACTGCGCAGTCTACCATACTCGGTATGCTTACCATGATATTGATTGGTACCATTGGCAAAACCGGCGTATATTTTTCTTTCCTGATGGCGCCACTGAATATGGGCTACCAGGTGCTTGCCTTTATTCAATTTTTTGGTGAGCGCTCATTCATGGGCGTCTTAAAGGGCATTGCCGCTTATTTAGTAGCCTATGCCTGCTTTATGACCTTTCTTGTGCTGGTGATGGTGATAACGGTGATAGTGCTGGTAAAGTTTCAGCATTAGTGAAATTGTGTAAGCCTTAACGGTGCCGTTGCGCAAGGCGGTTAGCACCAGTAGCATCCAGCATTTATAATAACCACCGAAACACGTCTGTATGGATGTTGAAATACTTGCCCGCATACAATTTGCCTTCACCATTGCTTTTCATTATATCTACCCGCCGCTGAGCATTGGGTTGGGACTGCTGCTGGTTATCATGGAAGGCATGTACCTTGCCACACGCAATAAACTGTATGAGCAAATGACGCGTTTCTGGATACGCATCTTTGCATTGATCTTTGGTATTGGTGTGGCCACCGGCATCATCATGGAATTTGAATTTGGTACAAACTGGGCCACTTATTCTAAATATGTAGGTGATATCTTTGGCAGCGCACTGGCCGCTGAAGGCATCTTTGCCTTTGCACTTGAATCTGGCTTTCTCGGTATTTTATTGTTTGGATGGAACCGGGTTAGTTCTCCCGTACACTTTTTTGCTACCATCATGGTTTTTCTTGGCTCCATGTTTTCCGCCATCTGGATTGTGGTGGCTAACTCATGGCAGCAAACCCCGGCAGGTTTTCATATTGTGGGTGAAGGCATGAACGCAAGGGCAGAGATAACTGATTTCTGGGCAATGGTGTATAACCCTTCCAGCGTGGAGAGAATGTGGCATGTATGGATCGGGGCTTTTCTTGCCGGCGCCTTCCTGGTGCTGAGCATTAATGCATGGTATATTATAAAGAATAAACACCTGGCCATTGCCAAACCCGCTTTTAAAATGGCATTGCTGGTTGCAGCCTTCTTTTCCTTAGCACAATTGTTTGTTGGCTCCAAGAGTGCCGAGGGCGTTTCACGTAACCAGCCGGCAAAACTAGCCGCTATGGAGGGGCATTATGATTCGTCGGGCAAGGCAGACATGTATCTTTTTGGATGGGTAAATAAGCAAAAGAAAGAAACCTATGGCCTTAAGATTCCCGGAGGATTGAGCTTTCTTGCAAAGGGCGATTTTAATGCGCCATTGACAGGTCTCAACGCTTTTAAGCAGGATGTGCAACCGCCACAGGTAAATGCCGTTTTCCAGTTTTATCATATAATGATTGCAGTAGGTATCATCATGATTGTCTTAACGCTGCTTGCCTGCTGGTACTGGAAGAAAGGCAACCTGTTTACAAAAAAATGGCTGCTCTGGTGTTTTGTCTGGTCTGTATTGCTGCCACAAATTGGCAATGAATGTGGCTGGTTTACCGCTGAAATGGGCCGGCAGCCCTGGGTAGTATACGGCCTGCTCAGAACCAGCGATGCGCTTTCAAAAACGGTGACCGCCCACCAGGTAGCCTTTTCGCTTATTTTATTTGCACTGGTATATGCGCTGTTGCTGGTACTGTTCCTGTTTTTGCTAAACCGGAAAATACAGCACGGACCGGAAGCGCCGGAAGACGAGGATGATGAGCTGGATGCACATACAAAACGCAATAACCCTATAATCGGTTATCCTTCTACGTGAGTAGCGGGTGTCGTTTATGGAAATGGTAGAAAAAATTATAGCAAGCATCAAATTATTTAACGTACGCTGATGGCAACATTCCTGGGCATCGATTACAATGTTTGGTGGTTCCTTGTGTTTGGGGCCGTCATCAGTGGGTATGCTATCCTGGATGGGTTCGACCTGGGCGCTGGTGCCCTGCATCTTCTGTTAAAGAAAGAGTTGAGCCGGCGCATTGCTATCAATGCTATTGGCCCCATGTTCGATGGCAACGAGGTTTGGCTGGTCATTGGCGGTGGTGCATTGTTTGCAGGCTTCCCTGTGGCCTATGCGGCTATCTTTTCTGCGTTCTACGTACCGTTCATGATTTTCCTGATGGGCATTATTTTCCGCGCCGTATCGATTGAGTTCAGGAGCAAGGAACCGATGCTTTGGTGGCGAACCGCGTGGGATATTGCCTACAGCGTTTCAAGTATTATCATTGCACTCAGCCTCGGGTTAATGCTGGGGAATATTGCCCTGGGTATACCCCTTAATGCCGAGCATGAATTTAGCGGCAGCTGGTTGTCTTTCTTTAACCCTTTTGCCATTC
This sequence comes from Chitinophagaceae bacterium, assembly GCA_035495345.1. GTDB lineage: Bacteria > Bacteroidota > Bacteroidia > Chitinophagales > Chitinophagaceae > JACMLD01. The sequence continues at coordinate 12,497 of DATJGC010000175.1, forward strand.
TGATTGCCATTACTACCCTTGCACTCTTTATGCTGCACGGCGCCATCTACCTTGGTATGAAGACTGAGAACAGGTTGTATACCAAGCTAACGGTGCTGGCAAAAAATTTCACCATCTTTTTTGTTATCAGTTTTGCGTTGTCTACTTTTTACTCTTTGTTGTATATACCGCACCTGAGTGATGAGATCAAACACCAGCCCGCCTTGTTTGTACTTCCGTTAATTATGACACTGGCCATTGCCAATATTCCGCGCTGCCTCAAGAAGCGAAATTTCAGGTTGGCCTTTGCAAGTTCCTCGGTTACCATTGCAGCACTGCTGATACTGGTAGCAGTAGAAGTGTTTCCCTACCTGGTGTATTCTCCGCAATTTCCTGCCAATAGCATCACTGTAGAGAACGCCGCAGCCTCGCCAAAAACAATGGGCATATTGCTTACGATTGCGCTCATTGGCACACCCCTGGTGTTGTTGTATACCGTATTTGTGTTCTGGACCTTTAAAGGCAAAGTAAAACTGGATGAAATGAGTTTATAGCAAATGCGGACGTAGCTGCTGGCAGGTGTCAAACACCGAACTTCGGTGCAGTTTTTCACTCCTTAATATAAAAATGGAACAATTTGCCGCCTACTTTATTGCTGTGCTGATAGGTATCTCACTGGGGTTGGTGGGTGGTGGTGGCTCCATCCTCACAGTGCCTGTATTGGTGTACCTCCTGGGGGTAGACCCGCAACTGGCCACCACCTATTCTCTGTTCATTGTGGGTTTTACCAGCCTGGTGGGTGGCACAAGGGCGTATATGCACCGCCTGGTTGATTTTAGATCGGTGTCGCTCTTCGGCATTCCGTCTATTCTTACCGTGTTTGTGGCGCGCCATTTTTTGTTGCCCGCTATTCCGGACATTATTTTTACGCTAGGCAGCTGGCAGTTAGAAAAAAGCCGCTTTCTCATGATACTTTTTGCGGTATTAATGCTCATCGCGGCGCTTTACATGATGCGGAATCATGAGGAAGACCCAGCCGTTGATCATACGGTAATGTCCACAGATGACAAGGTACTTCCGCTCTTGGTTCCAGGTCTTCTTACAGGCATTATTACCGGTGTGCTGGGTGCCGGCGGCGGTTTTCTCATTATTCCCGCGCTGGTTTTGTTTGTAAAACTGCCCATGAAAACAGCCGTGGGCACATCACTTTTAATTATTGCCATTAATGCCTGTTTCGGGTTTGTCTTCAGCATCGGGCATTTCACTTTTAACTGGCGTCTTTTACTGTTGTTTACCTTGTTGGCGGTGCTGGGTGTTTTTGCGGGACAAAAAATTGGGGCCAAGCTAAACGGGGAGGCCTTAAAAAAGTGGTTTGGGTGGTTGGTACTGACCATGAGCCTTTTCATCCTGGCCAGGGAAGTGATTTTTCGCTAATGCCTGCTGAGCTTTATCATGTTGCGGCACCTGTAAACATTTTGGTATAATCATTGAGCCAGTTATAGAGGGCAGGTACTGCCAGCCTTATACCTTGGACACCCATTCAATTGTCTTTATGAGTAGTTTTAAAGAAGTCATCAACTCCGGCAAGCCAGTATTGGTAGATTTTTTTGCAGAATGGTGCGGTCCCTGCAAAATGATGCCACCGATATTGCAGGAAGTAAAAAAATCGATGGGCGATGCCATTACCATCATAAAAATTGACGTGGATAAAAACCCGCAGGCCGCGCAGGCCTACAATATCCAGGGCGTTCCCACATTAATGGTCTTTCAACAGGGGCAGGTGAAATGGCGACAGTCTGGCGTTGTGCCCGCAAAACAATTGCAACAGGTACTGCAGCCGTTAGTGGGATAACCAGTTCATAGTGCCGGGTTTATTTTGTTTTACGCGGCGGTAGAGCGAAGCAGCGGATGCCGATGACAGCAATTTTCAACATCACCTCGCAAGAGGATGAATTTTGCCGCAGTCAATCGGTATACTATCATTCTTCGAGGTCGCCGATTTCTAATGGCTACTACTATCCGACTTATATACTGTTTAGTTTATAGTATTCAAAATCTCTTGCTTCATTGCTTTCACGCGGCCTAGGGCCTGTTTTACGCCAGCCAACTATCAACATTGGGGAAAAAAATTTCCGCCTACATTTTACAGTGTATTATTTTTGGCGAAAGAAGTCAGCGTGCTAAAAATTTCTTTCAAAGAGGGAGTGGTAGAAGCGGGATGTGATGAAGCCGGAAGGGGTTGCTATGCCGGGCCTGTATTTGCCGCTTCTGTTATACTGCCACAAGATTTTTTTCACCCCCTGCTGAATGATTCCAAACAACTCACCGCTGAAGAAAGATATGAACTGCGGCCGATTATTGAAGAAAAGGCAGTTGATTACGCCGTTGGCATTGTGCATGAACCGGAAATTGACAGCCTGAATATTTTATGGGCCTCCGTAAAGGCAATGCACCTGGCCATTGAGCAATTAAAAAAACAAAAGCCGCAGCTCCTGCTCATAGACGGCAACCGGTTTAAGAAATACAAAAGAATTCCGCACCGCTGCATTATCAAGGGCGATGGTCTCTATGCATCCATTGCCGCTGCCAGCGTACTGGCAAAGACCTACCGTGATGATTATATGGTGCAATTGCATGAGCGCTACCCCCATTACGGATGGAACAGCAACAAAGGCTATGGTACGCCCGTACATAGAAAAGCCAT
>DATJGC010000176.1:0-20825 GCA_035495345.1 Chitinophagaceae bacterium
GAAATGCGGGATAGTAAGCCAGGCGGCAAGCGGCGGCACAATGAGCCATGAAAACAAGCCACCCACTATCCAGTAACTCTCCCATGCCCAGCCTTTTACTTTTTTATAGGGAATGTAAAAGCTGCCGGAGGCAAAGCCACCGATGAAATGGAAAATAACGCCCAGTATAACACCCATGTTTAGGATTTTTCTATATGGCTTGCAAAATGAAAGTAAATGTAACAGATGGCCACAGTTCAGCTATCATGTACCATCATGCTTACTATCTTTATTTTTCGTAATTTTTGCGCAGCAGATTGCAGCCAATGAAAAAAGACGCCCTGTTTCAGCACCTTTTTATAGATTACCATTCTGCTACGCCAAAGTACCTGCAGCTGGCCAATTCTATTGTGAAGGCCATTGCAGAGGGAAAGTTAAGTAAAGATGAAATACTTCCTTCCATCAACGAATTAAGCTTTGAATTTGAAATATCCAGAGATACCGCAGAAAAAGGATACAAGCACTTAAAGAAAATTGGCGTGCTGGGTTCTGTACCGGGGAAGGGCTATTTTGTAAAAACAACAGAGCTGAACCAGCAACTAAAAATTTTCCTGCTGTTTAACAAGCTGAGCGCGCACAAAAAGATTATCTATGATGCCTTTGTGGCCGCGCTGGGAGAAACTGCTTCCATTGATTTTTATATCTACAATAACGATTTTGCATTTTTTAAAAAACTACTGCTCAATAAAAAGGACGACTACTCGCATTATGTGATTATACCGCATTTCATGGAAGGGGGTGAAAATGCACATGATATTATTAATACCATTCCAAAAGAAAAACTACTGTTACTGGATCTTCGCGTGCCGGGTGTAACCGGTGAATACAGCGCCGTCTATGAAGATTTTGAGAAAGATATCTACGATGCGCTGGAGCAGGCGCTGGAGCAATTGAGCAAGTACCACACCCTGAAGATCATTTTTCCCGAATACACCTACCACCCACAGGAAATCTTGAAAGGCTTTTACCGGTTCTGCCACCAGTACGCGTTTAACAGCAAGCTGGTGCATGATATCACCGAAGAACCGATTAAAGAGGGCGAAGCCTATATCAACCTGATGGAGAACGACCTGGTATTGCTGATAGAAAAAATACTGTTGACCAAATTAAAAGTTGGCAAGCATGTGGGTGTAATTTCTTACAATGAAACGCCCATGAAAAAAATCATTCTCAACGGCATCACCACCATTTCTACAGATTTTCAGCTGATGGGCGAGAAGGCCGCCGCGCTGGTGCTCAATCATTCAAAAGAACATATTGCCATACCTTTTCACCTTACCCTTCGATCTTCTTTATAGCAAGACAATATACAAGTAACCATGGTCAATGAATCTAAAAAGGTTCTTGGCCGTCAGCAAATGCGAATCACCTGTCTTTTCTATTACAGTCATCCGCAAGTGTCAATGCACCTTACCTCCTTTCTCTCTTTGTTCTCCTAGCCCAAAAAATCCTCGCGGTGCGGACTAAACACATCTACCAGCATGCCGGCTTCCACGCAGGTAATGCCATGCCGGGCATGTGGCGGCACATAATAACCATCTCCGGCCTTCAGGCGTTTGGTAACCCCATCAATGGTCATATCAAACAAACCCGTTTCTATATAGGTAACCTGGCTGTGCGGGTGATCATGCATGGCCCCTACTGCACCCGCCTCAAATTTTATTTTTAGCATCATCACCTTATCATCATAGCCAAAAAGTTGCCGCTGTAGTCCGTTGTTGAGATCCTGCCAGGGCAGCTGATCACCAAACTGAAATGATTCACTTTGCATACAGAAGAGTTGAGTGCAGAATTATTTATGCCTGCAATGTTACATCATTATTGACACTGCGGGCAACCCATTTCCGGCCGTTGCTCACCGTTATAACGGGCCTTTCACCGGTTAAACCAGTCCGTACAACTTGAAGGCATTATTTGCCATCAACAAAATAAATACCTTAGCACTTGTAGCGGCGCCGGCCGCAAGCACCAACACTTCAACCTTTATATTTTCCCCATGACAATAACCAGTACAGATATCGTTTTGCAGGTAGAGGGCCTGCATGTTACATACGGCAATTTTAAAGCAGTTGACAATGTTTCCTTCCACGTGCGCGCAGGAGAAATTTTTGGCTTGTTGGGGCCCAACGGTGCCGGCAAAACCAGCACCCTTAGCTGCGTGGAAGGCCTGCTGCAGGCACAGGCTGGCAGTATTACCGTGGCCGGGTATGATGTAAAACTTCAACCACTGCATGCCAGGGCCAACCTGGGAGTACAGTTGCAAACCACCAATTTTCAACCAGAATTAACGGTGGCCGAAATACTCCAGCTCTTTGCCGGTATCCATGGCGTGCCGCTCACACGTGAAAGATTACAGGAAATTCTTGTCTCCATAAAACTGGAAGATGCCGCTCATAAAAGATACGGACAACTGTCTGGCGGCCAGCAGCAGCGTGTATCACTGGTGATTGCCATGGTACATAATCCGCGCCTGGTACTCCTGGATGAACCTACTACCGGACTAGATCCGCAATCTCGCCGCCAGCTCTGGGAGCGCATGGAAGGATTGCGCGATAACAACCATGGCATATTGCTTACCACGCACTCCATGGAAGAAGCGGAAGCCGTGTGTGATCGTATTGGCATTATTGATCACGGAAGAATCATTGCTATTGACAGTCCGCAGGTATTAATAGACAACCACCGTAATGATCCTGCCGTGATCAGTGTATCACGCAAAGGAAAAATAACACTGGAAGATGTCTTTATTGGCCTCACTGGTACCACTGTTAGATCTTAAAACTCCTTTTTACCACGCCTTCAACCTACCGCATTATGAATAATACTGTCATTCCTTCCAACAAAGCCGTTCTCTCTGCGTTGCTGCGCGCAGACTTTACCACACAATGGCGCAACAGGCGATCCGTTGTGCTCATTCTCTTTATCCCGGTAATTATACTCATATCCTGGAAGGGTCTGGTGGATAAGCTCGGCGGCCCCTTTGTGCTGTCTAATTGCATCACCATTGGGCTGAATGCCGTTGGCTTAATGGGCTATTCGAACGCGGTTGCCCGTGACCGTGATAAAGGCATCTTTCAACGCTTACGCGTGGCGCCGCTTACGGCATGGTCTATTATGCTGAGCAGGTTGGCGGTGCAACTGGCCATGATACTGTTGGTGACCACCGGGGTATTTGTGGCAGGCTATTACGCAGATGGCATACAGCTTACACCGGGAGGTTATATCGCCGGCTTTGCCATGGCCTTTGTAGGCGGGGCAGTATACCTGGGGCTGGGGCAAGCCATTGTAGGACTTATCAAAAACCCTGAAACAGTAAATGCAGTAACCAGGCTGGTGTATTTTGTGTTTATTATGGTGGGCATGTTTGCTGAACAGGGCGCCTTGCCGGCAACCGTTACCAAAATTGTAAAATGGTCTCCCTACGGTACGGTAGAACATATTCTGTCGGCCGGTATGCAGGCCGGCGCCTGGACGCAGCACAGTACAATTGAACTGTTAGTGACCATTGGTTATGCCCTCATCTTTTCTGCCATTGGCATCAGGTGGTTTAAATGGACAACAAAATAAATGGTAGCATAGGTATTCTTTCAACGTAGTGTAATTTTACCGTCACAGCACTTATTGGTAAATGAAATGAGCAACGGGCAGTACAATAGCTTAATCACCCTTCGTCCTTTTGTGGAAGCTGATTTTGCGCAACTGATGGCCTGGTCGTCCGATGAGGAACAGCTGATGCAGTATGCCGGCCCCTCCTTCAGCTATCCGCTTACTGAGGCCCAATTAATGGCTTCGCTGAACAGTAACGACCGGAAGGCATTTACTGCCTGTTTTGCTGCTACCGGTGAACAGGCAGGCCATGGAGAAATTTATTTTCCGAATACCCAAACGGCCCATCTTTGCCGCTTACTGGTGGGCGATAGTCAACATCGCGGCATGGGTATTGGATGGGCAATGGTGCAGGGGCTGCTGTTCATTGCTTTTTCTATGAAGGGTATAGAACTTGCATCGCTGAATGTGTACGACTGGAACCTGGGCGCCATCCGTTGTTATGAGAAAGCGGGTTTCAGTATTTGCCCGGATAAAACCATGCAGCGGCAAATGAAAGAAAAAATGTGGACAACATTGCACATGCGTTTAACCAAAGAAAAATGGCAGCAGCTAAACGGCGCAGCAGCCTTACTTCATTAGCCGAAAGAATTACGCATACATGAAACTACGAACACAGAAATGGCTGAAGCTGGTACCGCTAGAAATTCTCATAACAGCCATTGTATTCATTCTTGCTTTGTTTACTTTTTCGCTAATTGTACACGAGGCAGTGTATGAGCGTGAAGATGTGTTTGACAGTTCGGTGATTCGGTATTTTGCCGTACACGCTACCCCGCAGTTTATTGCGGCCATGAAGAGCATCACCTTTTTGGGTTCTACCAGTTTTTTGCTGCCCGCTTATCTTGTACTGATACTTTGGCTCCTGTTTGTGCGAAAACCCCAGCAGGCATTTGATATTGCGGTAGTGGCCATCAGCAGCACGGCCATGATGTTTGCGCTAAAAGAATTTTTTAAACGGCAACGCCCGGCGCTGCCCATTATAAAAAACGTATCTGGTTACAGCTTCCCCAGCGGGCATTCATTGTCTTCCTTTATTTTTTGCACCGTGCTGATTTACCTGGTATGGAACGGTCATTGGCCAAAACCTGTAAAGGTGCTGGTGATACTATTGCTGGTTTTGCTGGCACTCACTATTGGATTAAGCAGGGTGGTATTAAACGTTCATTACGCCACGGATGTTATTGGCGGCCTCTGCCTGGGTATGATTTGGGCGATCATTTCTTTTTTCCTTATCCGGAAACTGCGTAAAAAAACCATCCAGGGTGATACCGGGGTGGGAAGAAAGGGTTAAACGTTTATATTTATTGCATGAACAAAGTAAAGCGATCCGTCGCGGCCCTCATTTGTTGCCTGCTGACTGTTACAGCTTTTGCACAGCAACCAGCAGCTTCCTTTAAGGTTGTGCCGCTGGGCGTAAGAGGCGGCAGCAACGAAAGCAATCTCTCCGCTTATATGGTAGCCGCCGCCAGTAGCAACCAGTATGTTTGCCTTGATGCAGGTACGCTTCACTACGGTATTCAAATGGCCATTAACAAGGGCATTTTTAAAGGAACAGTGAACAATGTTCTTAAAAACCGGATCAAAGGATACCTGATTTCTCACCCGCATCTCGACCATGTAGCTGGTCTCATCATTAATTCTCCGGATGATACCGCCAAGAATATTTATGCCCTGCCCTTTTGCGAAGCCGTGCTGAAAGAAAAATACTTTAGCTGGAAGAGCTGGGCCAATTTTGCAGACGACGGAGAAAAACCCTTACTGAAAAAATTTCACTATGCTACGCTATCAGCAGCGATGCCGATGGACCTGGCACAAACCAACATGAGCGTGACGGCATACGAACTCAGTCATTCAAGCCCTTATAAAAGCACGGCCTTCTTATTAAAAAACAACGATGCTTATTTATTGTACCTGGGCGATACTGGTGCCGATAGCATTGAGCATGCCAGCAATCTGCAAACACTTTGGGAGCAGGTGTCACCGCTGATTAAACAAGGACAATTAAAAGCCATTTTTATAGAAGTTTCTTTTGATAACAGCCAACCCGCTGCTTTATTGTTTGGGCATCTCACACCAAATTTGCTGTTGCAGGAATTACAAGCTCTTGAAAAAACGGCGGGCAGAGAAGTACTTCGCAAAGTTCCGATAGTAATCACCCATGAAAAACCCGGCCAGCAGCGGGAAATACGCATTAAAAAACAGTTGTTAGCATTGAAGCCCGCAGGTATGCAGTTTATTTTTCCCAGCCAGGGAACAATGTTACAGTTTTAATTGTCTTCGCTACACTTATTCCTCCAATGCGCATATATATACATGTTATGAGAATGTTACCGAAGCATGTTTATTGGTGCTTAATTGCGACTATTGCAGGATTTTTTTTGTTTTTTTCATGCCTGGCAACACGGTTGGAGATCATTCAAACGTTTTGTTAAAAGCCTTTACAGACAAGGGTTTCAGGGCGCTCCAGTGCATTTTAGCATGCTAAAATCAGGCTTTATTTGATTTGCGGCCTGCAATAGCGCGTTGTAAGTTTGCGTTAGAAATGAAAACAAACACAGCAGCTCTGCTGTAAGAACATAAAAAGAGCCGTTGCCCAATTTATCTTTTGCCTGCCATCTACTCTACACGATTATTTAGCCATTCAGGAAAAAGCCATTAGAAACTTTTAATTAATTTCTTAATTATTATAAATCGTTTATTAATTTTTTTAATCACCTCTCAATCTACAATTATGAAAAATGTTATGAAAAACTACAAGACAATCGCAATCGCTTTATTTGCCGCTTTATCAGTTGCTTCTACCAGCAGCGTACTTGCAAATGAAGGCGTAAAACCAAAGTCAGGCATCGATTTAAAATTCATTGGTAATGTTTCTGACCAGCCCGTATTTCAGCTGAACGTAAACAATACCGAAGATGACGAATACATTGTAACCTTCCGTGATGAGCAGAACAACGTGCTGTATGCAGGCAAGCTGAAAGGCGTAAACATCACCAAGAACTTCCAGTTAAGCTCTGAAGATGGTGACACCAATGCAATGAGCGTTGAAGTAAAATCAAGGAAGACAAACAAATCTGAAGTGTACAAAATCAACAGAACACGTAACGTAACTGAAGAAATTGTTGTTAACAAATTATAATTAGCATTCGTCCAACTATAAGTCGTACAATACATCATCAACAAAAGCGGGCCAACCATGCCCGCTTTTTTTTCTGTTACCAAATGCATTCGCTTACCCTGAAACAGCAACACCCGCCATGCGGGTGTTGTTTATTATAATATGCTATGCAGTCCTAACCCTGTTCCATGCTCATACAAAAATGAATGGGTTGCCACTGCTGATATGCTGCACTTTCAAACCTTCTAATTTTGGCTGCAACCAGTCTTTCAGCCATTGCAGGCCCGGCTCTTCACTCACGCTATGACCCAGTACCAGCAGGGAAGTTTTCTCGCCCAGTTGCAGGCCATCACGAATATATTCGGCCGTTTCCCATTCATGCACTTCACCTACTACCAGTACATCCGGCTTTTCTTTTTCTACCAATGCAATATGAGACTGCCCACCGCTGGCGCCTGGCAATAACGCAATGCGCTGGCAGCGCTGAGAATGATTTCCAATAACCCTTACACTTGCTATACCCAGTTGCTTTTTCAGGTGTGCCGCCAGCTGACCAAGAGTCATACCTGGCAATTGAATTACCGGGTTACCTGGCGTATAATAGGGCAACCACCCGGCTTTTTGCACTACGCCATACTGCACACTGTCTGGCACAAAGGAGTGGAGATAATCGTGCAGGCGCCACACACAGATCTTATTGTCTTGCAGCAGCTGTTGTTTCTGCTGCACAATATGATTGGGTGTCACCCAGGCAATATCATCTGTATGATTATAAAACGTGGGTTCATGGGCGATAATAAAATTGGCGCCCGTTTTAACCGCTTGCTGAATAATTTCTACGGTGGCAAACATGGTGGTGATGATACCGGTTACCCGCATTTCTCTGTTACCGCTTTTAAGGGTATCTACCGTTTTGCTGAAGGGTGCGCCGGGCACCTGTTGCAGAATAAGATCCATAATATCTCCAACGGTATAGCTGCGGTTGATAGTAAATAATGTTCTTGCGCCCGCAGCAGTGGCGGTGCTGGTTAAAACTGCACCCATAGAAGCTTTAAGAAGGTTATTGATAAACGTTCTTCTTTGTAACAGCGGCACCGCCGGCGGCCAGGTGGTCTCTTTCATGATAGTATAGTTTAAATCTGACAAATGCGTTTTTTGCCTGTCCAAATCTTGTGCATTCATCGGTTGCAGGCCTAGTACCGCCTATGCTACCTGAAAGTAATTAAAAAGACTGGAAGTAACATAGCAGGCAACGCCCACCTGCGTTGTACATAACCATCGGGCAGTGGGCAATATTAGTTGCGGGCCAATGCGCACCAACGTACTTTTGTAGCCTATAAATTACAACATTGGCGGCAACAACAATCAAGGAGATTGCAAGACAATTGAATATTTCAGTTTCTACGGTGTCCAGGGCATTGCATAACCATAAAAGTATTGGCTTGCGCACGCGGACAAGGGTACAGGAACTGGCCGCGGCCTTGCATTATGAACCCAATCAGCGCGCCATCTTTTTTCAACAACAAAAGACTTTTACCCTCGGTGTAATATTGCCCGCGCTTTCTGAAGCTTTCTTTGCCGCTGCCATCAGTGGCATTGAAGATATGGCCAATACCAATAATTATACGGTGCTGATGGGACAAAGCCACGACAGTGCAGAACGCGAGAAAAAGATTGTGGCCACCATGAAGAAACACCAGGTAGATGGCATTATTGTTTCATTGGCCAAAGACGCTGTAAACATTGATCATTTTACACAACTGGCAAAGCATGATATACCGGTGGTGTTTTTCGACCGGGTGCCGGACAATGCCGAGGCGCATTACGTAGCTTGTGATATGGAAGCCGGCACCATAGAGGCGATCGACTTCCTATTGAAAAAGAAATACCGTGTTATTGCCATGATCAATGGCCCGCAACAATTGCTGGCCAGCAAACAGCGTACAGAAGGCTACCGCCAGGCAATGGACAAGCACCGCATCAAATACGACCCGGCACTTATTATTCATTCAGACCTTAGTAAGGAAGGCACCTATGCAGCAATGGAACAATTGTTAAAAGGAAAACGAAAGCCGCAGGCTATAGTAACCTTCAACGACTATGTTTTGCTGGATGCCATACAATATGCCCGCAAACAAAACATTGCCATTAATGAAGAGATAGTGTTTGTCAGCTACGCTAATCTTCCGTTTGGGGCGCATACGGCGTTTCCGCCACTTGCCTCATTAGAACAGTATCCTTACCAGCAGGGGCAGCAGGCAACAACGCTATTACTGGACCTCTTGCAAAAAACCAGGGAAGAGCGGCGAACAACAGCTTTTAAACACATTGTTATAGCGCCCGCATTAGTTATTAATGAAACCATACACAAGTAATAAAAAGCCATGAAAACCCTGATAATATTTTTACTGGCTGCACTAATCACCTGCACTGTCACCCAGTGTTCAGGGCCTAATTACAAAGAACCGCATATTGTTATAGAAACGGTGGCCGGCGATATTGAACTGGAGCTCTACCCAGACAAAGCGCCCAAAACGGTTGCTGCCTTCCTCTCCTACATAGACGCCGGCTACTATAAGAACAGTAATTTCTACCGGGTACTTACAGACGATAACCAACCATCTAATGCGCCCAAGGCAAATCTTATACAGGGTGGCATCTGGAAAATAAACTATAAACAGGCTACCTCGCTGCCTGGCATTGTGCATGAACCTACCAACAAAACAGGCCTCTCGCATACCAATGGTGTTATTTCTCTTGCGCGGCAAGATACCGGCACAGCTACCACAGAATTCTTTATTTGCATTGGTGAGCAGGAAGGATTCAATTTTGGGGGCGAGAATAACCCAGACAAACAAGGCTATGCCGCCTTTGGCAAATGCGTAAAGGGAATGGACATTGTTAACCGTATATATGAACGGCCGGCTTATGAGCAGGCATTTACGCCGCCAGTGACCATTATCAATATTCGTCGTTTATAGCAGGTACAAAGCAGTTTTCTTCACAAGCATTGTTCAGGCTTCGCCGTCTAGCACGCTGCCCTTACTGCCTAAAAAAACCTGCAGGCGTTTAAGCTGTTTGCTGATGCCGGTTGGTAAAGTCTTTTTATTATCAAACAGCCTGGTTTGTACTACCACCTGTTTTTTTTCTACCGTTCTTTTCCAGGTACCGCTTACCTGTCCATTGATCAGTATGGTTGGGTAAAATATACCGTTAGTGGTTATAACCGTTCGCTGATGTATTGGGGGCAAACTGGCTGTTCTGTCTCGATAACCCATTATAAATTCATCAAATGCCGGTAAAAAATAGATGCTGTTTTTGCGCTTAGCCGGCAGCGCTAGTGTGGGAGAAAACCAGTATTGCTGTTCTTTTATCTTTGCATGCGCCAGCTCTTGTTCTACGGAAGCCAATGCTTTGCCGGCGGCTGTTAGCGTAAGACCAGACCACCAGCTGAAGTCCTGCACCGTTGCCGGCCCATGACTGCTGAAATAACGTTTTGCCAGCAAGGCGAGTGCTTCTTCCTTACCCATGTTTTGTTTGCGCGGTACGCGGTTGGCCAGTAAGGCATAGCCTCTTTGGTTGCCCGTTTTTGTACCACTGCAAATAATGGCGTCTAATTCTGCGCGCACCAGCAGGTGGGCCATCCGGTTCTCGTCTGTAGCAATACGCGCGGCCTGCAAAGCACTGGCCAACGCGGCACGTGAAAGATGTTCTCCGCCGGAAAGCGCTTTCTCAATGATCCTGTTGCTCCTGGTATATATCTTTTCGGTGAGGCCCAGTTGCCGGTCCATCGGGCGCATCAGCGTCTTTATCTTCTCTGCACTGAGCGAGAGCATCCAGTAAATATCTTTTGCTGCAACGATATGCCAGGTAGGCCTTAATACATGCGTTCTGATAATGGTTCCTTTGTCGAGCGCCGTCTCTACATCTTCCAGGCGCGTGCCCGGCAAACGCAGTCCAATAGCCCAGGCAGACATGCCGTAATCCTGCGACTGTATCGCACCCATGTACTCAACAAGCGCCGGTATGCTACTATGGTCAGTAGCACTTATCTGTTGCTGCTGCATCCTGGCATGGGCTATATCTGGTGGACGTTTCAATTGCATACGTAAGGCCGCAGGCATTACAGTTTGAAAAATATTTTTCTTTTATAAAGGAAGAAACACAAACCCCATTCCAGCGTAAAAATACAAAGCGCACCAATGATATAGGCCGCCGTTCCACCAATGGAGAACCAGCCCAATACACCATCTGATATTTGCCGGATGTATTCATTAAACCACCGATCGCCCACGATTTCAAAAAAGAGGTAAATAAAGATGGAATTCATGCCTACAATAATAAAGAAGAGCAGGTACTTGCGGTGCTGCCTGATATCAATCCACCAGTAAGCAAGGGTTAAAAAACAGAGGCACCAGCCCAGCGAAGCCAGCGTAAAAGAACTGGTGGCAATTCTTTTTATGATGGGTGTAATATGCAATGCATCCAAACCAAAGCCGGCAATAAAACAGATAGCGGCCCATCCCAAAAAGACAGACAGGTTCTTTTTACCGCTTATTAAAAATTTACCCGCCAGCGCGCCGGCAATGGTATGCACAGCGGTGGGGATGCAGTTGATAGCCACCCAACCTCCTTTGTTGATCTTGTTCATCAGCAGCAGGTCCATGTAGTTTCCAAAATTGTGCTGGTCTGTAAACGGCTGATCAAAACCCGGCACATGCGTAAACCGGTATAATATTTCTGTAAGCAGTAATAAGCCAATACAGATTGCTACCTGTGCAATAATGTTCCACCTGAAAATAAGAAAGGCCAGCATGGTGGTAAACGAAAGCTGCGTAAGTACATCCCACAACTCAAACGACAGTCCCTTTGGCCGCACGGCATAATCCAGTACGCCCCAAAAAAACAGCCAGGCACAACGCCGGGCAGTTTTAATAAAGGTTTGCTGCCAGCTTACCCCTTTGTTCCATTGTCTTGTTAAAGAAAACGCCATGGCAACCCCTGCCATAAACATAAATGCTGGTTGTACAAGGTCCCAGAAATGCAAACCGTTCCAGGGATGATGGGTAAATTGTTTGATGAATCCATGCAGGCTTGTACCTTCTGAATGGTCGTAGAGATAACCATAAAGCCCGGTGGCTTCCATGGCCAGCAGCACCATGATAAAACCCCGTAAAAAATCAAGCGAGAGCAGTCGGCCGGGTAAGGGGGATTCAGTTTGCTGGGGCATATTGTTGTTTTGTTGATGAGGGGGCAATAACATTGTATTGATCAAGCTGGTAAGCAGGCACAATACCTACTGTGCAATAAACTGGTAGTTGCCAGAACCGAGCTCTACGATGGCGTATCCATCTTCATAACGTTGTACTGTAACCGCCTGGCCGCTCTCTGTTATTTTTGCATTGGCAGCACAGGGTATGTAAACAGTGGCGCTGCTGTTTACCGGTATGTCTACCTGCAATGCAAATTGCCCGTTTTGCATTTGCCAGGCACTGCTGATATTGCCCATGACAGATTGGTATTGCCCCCTGGCCCAGTGAATACCTCCTGCAGGCTGTGGCTTAATGATTATTTTTTTGAAGCCCGGTGCCGCGGCATTGATACCCAGCAGTGAGCGATAAAACCACTCGTCTATAGATCCAAACATGGGGTGATTGGCAGAATACACGGTACCGGGTGCATGCCATGCTTCCCAAAGCGTGGTAGCACCGCTGTTGAGCATGTATAGCCATCCCGGATAATCTTTTTGTTGTGCAATACGGCAGGCCGCTGCTGCCATATTATTTTCACGCAACACATCAAACAGCATTTTGGTAGAAAAGATGCCGGTAGAAACATGCCATTGATGGCGTTCAAACTCCTGCAACAATGCCTTCATGCTGTTTTCTTTTTCCGGCGAAAAGCCATACCAAAGTGCAAACAACTGCGCGCTTTGGGTGCCGTTATCAAAGCGCCCTGTACCCGGCAAAAAAAACTTACTGATGATCGCCTGTTTTATCCGTTGCGCTAACTGGGCAAACCTTACAGAGTCTGCGGTCTTACCGAGTATACCTGCAAAGCCGGCAGCAATGCTGGCGTGCTGGTAATAGAAGGCTGTTGCGCTCAATGCTTCAGGTTTTGGGTCCAGTGCTTCATGATCACTGATATCCCAGTAAAAAATATTGTCGCGCGCTTTAGACTGCAGAAAGTCCAGTTGCTTTTTGATTGCCTCATAATTATTTTCGATGATGCGCTTGTCTCCGTACATATTGTACAGGAGTTCCTGCACGTAGGGAAAGGCCAGCTGCCATCCTAACGGACCCGATGCACCACCGTAACCCCTGTCTGCTATACCGGTAAAGGGAGCAATTTCAGTAATACCGCCATCGGGCTGCTGATCATTGGCAAAATCAGTAACCGTTTTGGTATAGAAACCAGCCATATTGTAATTGTACATGTAGGCATTGGCCGTAACAGCAATGTCAGCGCCATAACCCATCTTCTCACGCCCGGGGCAGTCTGACTGAACGCTGAATACATTGCTTAAGAAAGTCCACTGAACAACATCGTGCAAACGGTTAAATGCGCTGTCAGAACAGGCAAAGCTTCCGTTCTGCTGCAGGTCTGTATTCATCCGCAACCCTTCAATATCATCTACTGAAGGCTGGCCGGGCCAGCCCGTGATCTCTACATAACGGAAACCATGAAACGTAAACCTGGGGTGCCAGCTTTCAACGCCTTCTCCTTTTAAAATATATCGATCCTCCTGCCACATGGTCTCCGGCGCACCTGGACCACCTTTAATGCCCCCTTTCTTTATTTGCGTGGCAGCCGTGGTCATTACGTTTAATGAACCGTCTGGAAACAAATCTTCGCCATAACGAAGTACAATGCTGGTACCGGCTTTGCCTTTAACGCGGATGGAGGCAACACCGGCAAAATTCTGGCCCATGTCTGCTATAAAAACGCCGGGCTTGTAAGCAATAATTTTTACCGGGCGTACCGTTTTTGTAACGCGGATTGGTGGCTGCAGCTGCGCCATCAATATACCTTCCGGACCATTTGCTACCACGGCGTTAGACCAAACCCCGCCGGGCGTTGTTGCGCTGTTCCAGTGCTGCGGCTCCAGCCTGGCATCATAATGTTCTCCAATGTATACGTTGTTTTGAATAACAGGGCCTGAAGTACCCTTCCAGCTTTCATCTGTAGCAATCACTTCTTCTGATGCATCATCATAACGGATATGCAGCTCTGCTTTTACGCAGGGCCGGCCGGTTTGCTGGTAATCACGAAAATCCCAACGACCAAAAAATTTGAACGGCAATGGATTCCACCAGCCACTTCCCAGCATAATGCCGATCACATTATTGCCTTTTTTAACCATGGTGGTAATATCATGCACCGCATACAAGATCTGTTTGCGGTATGCAGTAAAACCCGGGTCCAGTACGCTGTTGCCAATTTTTTGTCCGTTCAGGTAAGCCTCGTAATACCCCAGGCCGGCAATGTATAACCGCGCCGCTACCGGCTTGCGTGCCGTAGTAAAAACAGTTCTTAACAGCGGCATGCCATCCGGTTTATAATAGTCCTCATCTTTGGCCGGTTGTGGCTTGCCGTCGTTGATCCATTTTGCTTTCCAGGCTGTTGAGAGCATGGCGGTTTCAAACCAGTTTACTTCGCTCCAGTTAGAAGCCTCGCCTGCCTGGTTATATACCCTTACCCTCCAGTAATACCGCGTAAGCGGCCGCAGTGGCGCGCCGGCATAGGCTACCTGTATATTCTGATCGCTGCTTTGTTTGCCGCTGTTCCACTGATCACCTTTTTGCTGGTTGATGAGTGCGAGCTTATCGCTCACAATGATTTCATAAGCAGACTGTCGCTGGTTTCTTTCTGTACTGCTGAAATTCCAGGCTAACCGCGGAACGGCCACATCAATACCCAGCGGATTGGTACTGTACTCGCACTTCAATGCCACTGGCTGTAACGGTGATGCATATGCGCTGGCTGCCAGCAGCAGGGCAAAGAAAGTAAGCGGCCATTTCATGAAAGCTGTATTTAAATGATTAGCGGGTGAATGAAAAGCAATGCAACGTCTACCTTACTGGGCCGCTGCATAGTCATATACAAAACTATAGTCACCGGAACCGCATTCAATGCTTAGGTTCTTTTCATGCTGTTGTACGTTCTTAAAATTGTTTGACAAAGGCTGACCGCCTTCTGTTACCGCGGCGCTTTGTGCACCCGGCAGTTGTATAGTGGCCTTTGTATTGGCAGGAATCTTTACGGTAACATAGAGCTTGCCGTTTTTTGTTTCCCAGCCGGAGGCAATGGTGCCATAACTGCTTTCAAAACTGGCCTTAGCATAGGTGAGCTTCTTGTCTGGCTGCGGTTGAATGATGATGTGCTTATAGCCTGGCTCGCCAATTTCTATGCCTGCTGCTACGCGGTACATCCAATCTCCTATGGCGCCATAGGCATAGTGGTTAAATGAGTTCATACCCACATCCTGGAAACTGCTGTCTGTTTTTTGTCCATCCCATCTTTCCCAGATAGTGGTAGCACCCATTCTTACAGGGTATAACCAGGAAGGAAAGGTTTGCTGCAATAAGAGATCATAAGCAACATCGGTACGTCCGTTGGCGGTGAGTACATGACAGAGATAGGGTGTGCCCAGGAAACCAGTTGATAAATGATTGCCTCTTCCCTTTATATCATCTACCAGGTATTGGGTGGCCTTTGGCCGCAATGTTTCCGGCAGCAGTTCAAACTGTAAGGCAAGTACATAAGCGGTTTGAGATTCTGAAGCAATACGCCCCTCCGGAGTAACATAGGCATTGTTGAAGGCCTGTTTTACTTTCTCAAATACATTGTTATAGGTTTGTACATCTTCTGTATTACCCAGTATTGCTGCAGCCTGCGCCACCAGTTTTGAAGAATAAGCAAAGAACATGGTAGCAATCATGTCAGGACTGGTATACCCATCGTTTTCCGTTTGCTGCATTGATTTATAAAATAGCCAGTCGCCAAATACACTGCCGCCCTTCCATTGATAGGTCTCTCCTGCTTTTTTGCGGATATAATCTACATAGGCTTTCATGCTGGAGTATTGTGTTTCCAAAATGCGTTTATCTCCAAAAACGCGGAACATGGTCATGGGCGCAATGGTAGACACATCACCCCAGCCTGCAGAAGTCTGCTTATTGTTGAGCACATCTGGTATTACAAACGGAACGGCGCCTTCGGGCGTTTGATCGGCCGCTACATCTTTCAGCCACTTAGTGAAGAAGGGCGCCACATCCATGTTAAAGGCCGCTGTTCTGCAGAAGGCCTGTGCGTCGCCCGTCCAACCCAGGCGTTCATCGCGCTGCGGGCAATCGGTGGGCACATCCACAAAATTGCCTTTTTGTCCCCACTGGATATTATGCTGCAGCTGGTTGATAAGTGCATTGGAACATTCAAAACTGCCGGTGGGTTTCATGTCTGAGTGTACCACTACACCGGTAATATTTTCAGGTTTTAATTCTCCGGGAAAGCCGTTAACGGCTATATACCGAAAGCCAAAGAAGCTGAACCTGGGTTCATAGGTTTCTTCACCATTTCCTTTTAAAGTATATTCTGCCGTGGCGGCTGCGGCGCGCAGGTTGTCTGTATAAAAATTACCTGTCTTATCTAATACCTCTGCATGACGGATGCTGATCTTTGTACCGGCACTACCACTTGCTTTTAGTTTAACCCAACCTACCATGTTCTGGCCAAAATCTGCCACCAGTAAACCCTTGGGTGTGGTAAAGATGCGCAATGGTTTTATTTCCTGTATTCTTCTTACGGGTACGGTTTGTACCGCCAGCAGGTTATTCAGAGGATGGTTGGCCACGGTTACAGCCTGCCATCCATCGGCTTTGAAGCCGGCATTGCTCCAGCCATTCATTTCCTTGCGTGCATCGTAACTCTCACCGTCATAGATACCATTGCGGGTTACAGGCCCATCCTGTGTTCCCTTCCAGCTTGCGTCTGTAATAATTACCTGCTCACTGCCATCCGTAAACGTAATTTTTAACTGGCAAAGCAATGCCAGCTTTTTGCCATAAATACCCCAGTTGTTTTCCCATGCCAGTGAGCTGCGGTACCAGCCATCGGCCAGCATGGCGCCGGCAGCATTGTTACCAGTTTGCAGCAGGGACGTAATATCGTATACCTGGTATTGCAGGCGTTTGTTGTAGGAGGTCCAGCCAGGTGTAAAGATTTCATCACCGGCTTTTTTGCCGTTGATATAGAGTTCATAAAAGCCATGACTGGTAACATAGGCGCGGGCGGTGGCAATTTTTTTTGCCACGCTGAAATCTTTTCTTACCAGCAGACCGGGCATATGCCTTTCGGTAGATTGCTGTGGCTCTATCCATTGTGCCTGCCAGTCTTGCGGATGTAATAATCCCATTTCCCAGTATGCAGGCGCGCTCCAGGCAGATTCATTGCCGGCTGCATCCCAAACCTTTACCTGCCAGTAATACCGAAGGGCAGATTGCAGGCTATCTCCTGCATAGGGCTGCAGTACAGATGCTGCGCTATTGATTTTACCCGTCTGCCAAACAACTTTTTTAAAATTTTTGTCCGTGCCCACGCGGATACTGTAGGCAGCCTGTATAGTGTTGCGACTATTGCTGACCAGCTTCCACGAAAAACGCGGCGCTGCAACGTCTACACCTACCGGATTTATTTTATGCTCACAGGACAGATCTGCTACCTGTAATTTTTGTGCTGTTAATGAATGCGTAAGTAACAGGAGCAATAGAACGCGGAAACATTTCATATTCGTAATTTATGGTTGGATGATGGGCTTTTTCAATTTGTTACGAGCGGGCCTGGTGGTGCCTGCAATATTTTTTACGTCAGTACCATTTATTTTGCCGGTAATGCAAATGCCAGGTAACTGTCTCCGGATACCGTTTTCATTTTACCACCGCCACAGGCTATCACAATGTATTGCCTGCCGTTGAGTTCATATACGGCAGGTGTGGCATAGCCCGGTGCCGGCAATTTCGTTTCCCATAAAAGTTTGCCACTCGTTTTGCTATAGGCGCGCAGCTTGCCATCTTTGGAAGCGGCAATAAACAAGAGGCCACCTGCGGTAATGACGGATGCGCCGTAGCTCTCTGCGCCGGTGGGTGTTTTACTGCCCATGGAAAAATCAGGATCATTGCCAAACACCTGTTTCCATACATAATCACCGGTGTTTAAGTTTACTGCATTCAATGTGCCCCATGGCGGCGAAATACCCGGCGCACCTTCATTGGTAACAAATTTATTATAGCCGGTAATGGTATAAGGCACCGTGTAGAGCGCTTCGTTCTTCTGGCGGTTACTGTCTATGTATGCCTTTGTTTTGTCACTGTTATCAAGCACAAAAGAAGCAATGGCCTTACGTTCCGCCGTTGGCAATTGCCGGAAGGCGGGCATCATTCTTCTGCCAGACTGCAGCAGTGTATCAAAAGAAGCCGCTGAATATTTTTTATTGATGTTTACCAGTGATGGATAGTTACCGGATCCTTTACGCTCTGGCCCATGACAGGTCATGCAATTTGCCTGGTACAAACGCTGACCGGCCTGCAAATAGTTTTCTGTGCCGGATGCTTTGGCGGCTACGGGCAGTGCCTGTATCACCCAACCCACTTCATTGGCATTTACATATAGTATACCGGTGGCAGGGTCAAAGCTGGGACCGCCCCACTCAGCACCGCCATCCAGGCCAGGAAATACAAGCGTACCCTGCAATGAAGGCGGGTTAAACATATTATCGTTCTTATAAGCGTTGAATCTCTTTTTTATTGCCTGGTAAGAAGAATCGGGCAATAATGGATTAAGATCATTTTCGGTAATTACCTGTCGCATAAAAGGCGCGGGCTTTACCGGTACTGGTTGGGTAGGAGAAAGTTTTTCTCCCGCCAAATCTGACGGACCGGGCACGGGCCTTTCTTCAATGGGGTAAACAGGTTTGCCGGTTTCTCTTTCCATCACAAAGATGAAACCTGATTTTGTGGTAGCGGCTACCGCATCAATAGTCTTACCTTCTTTATGTAATGTTACCAGCATGGGTGGTGAAGGAATATCCCTGTCCCACACATCATGGTGTACACTTTGAAAATGCCAGATACGTTTGCCGGTGGCCGCATCCAATGCCAGTATGCAATTGGCAAAGAGGTTATTGCCAATCCTTTTGCCTCCATAAAAATCATAGGAGGCAGAACCGGTACAGGCAAAAACAATTCCACGTTTTTTATCAAGGCTGAAGCCGCTCCAGGCATTGGCGCCGCCCACATACTTGTACGCGTTGCTGTCTTCCCATGTATCGTACCCAAATTCTCCTGGCTGCGGTATGGTATGAAATATCCATTGGCGTTTGCCGGTGCGCGCGTCATAGGCGCGGATATGCCCTGGTGCCGCATGCTGACCTTCGTCTACCCTTGTACCAATGATGAGCAGGTTGTTGAAGACAATGGGCGGAGAAGTAGAGGTAACAAACAACTCCTTTACATCCCGGTCCAGGTCATTGTGCAGGTCTAATTTTCCGTTGTTGGCAAAACTGGTTATCAACTGGCCGGTACTGGCATTGATACAGCAAAGATCTGAACCGGCGGTATAATATATTCTTTTATCGTTGCCACCATCCGTCCAGTAAGTAACACCGCGTGAATTGTTCATGTTAAAAAATGAACGCCTGTTGCCAGCCAGCGAATCAAACGGATTGTACTGCCATTTCTCCTGGCCGGTAGCGGCATCTACCGCAAACAGTTTTAATTGCGGTGTAACGCCGTAAAGCACCCCTTCTACCATGATGGGGTTACACTGTATCTGTGAATGATTGGCAGTATCTGCATCACGTGTATGGTACTCCCATGCAACCTGTAATTGCTGCACATTGCTGGTATCTACCTGGGTTAAGGAAGAATAATGAATGTTTTCACTAGAACCCTTGTATTGCGGCCATGAATTGTATTGCTTCTCCGCGGCGGGCTGACAACCTGCAACAGAAAGACCGATCATAATTACAGCAACAATAAGAAGACGATGCGGCATTGTTTTGTCTTGAAGTTTAATTAGCTGAAAAAACTTAACGCAGTTTTTGTACCGCATCGTCATAAAATTTTACCGTGGCTACTACATCGGGCAGGCTATGGTACCAGTTAGATTCATGTTCAATAGACAACATGCCGGCAAACTGCTGGCGTTTCAGTTCAGCAAAAACGGGGTCAAAGGTAATGATGCCCTTGCCTACTACGGTGTCTGCCGCATGTGTGTTGTTAAATTCAGTGATGTCTTTAAGGTGTACACCGTATACATGCCCTTCCAGTTTTTTAAGGCAGTCAACAATGTTTAACCCGTTGCGCGCCCAGTGACCAATGTCTGCGCATGCGCCAATATTGGGATGACCTTTCATGGCAGCAAGTACAGAATCAGGATGTGAGAAGGCGTTGGGCGCGGGGTGATCATGGATGGCAATTTTAATATTGTAAAAACCCGCCAGGCTGTCTACCGTATCCCACAAGGCTTTCTTTGGCTCCGCAGTAATGTACTGCAGGTTGAATTCTTTGGCCAGCTTAAACGCATCTACCCATTCTTCTTTGGTACCCGGACTGATAACGCCCATGGCCACCATCTGTATATTGCGAGATTTCAGCAGTTCTTTCAGGCGGTCTCTACCGGCCTGCGTCATCTTAATACCAAATGTATCCTTGCTATCACCACCCAAGGGCTGGCCCCAGAATGCTTCTACATACTTTATACCTGCGCTGTCTACCTTATCCAGCGCCTCTGTCATGGTAAACATTCTGAAGGTCCAGAGTTGCACACCCAGTTTCCAGTTGTCTGTTACTTTAGGCATACTGTCTGTGGCCGCGGCGGCGTTTGTATCTTTTGCCGCCGGCTCCTGGTTATTACAGGCCGTAAAACTAAGCAGCGCACAAATGGCCGCAAGGGCAAGTGATGTTCTTTTCATTAAATCAATTTTATAGTAAAAAAAATCAGTGTTCAGTGTTACTATCTGTGGATACCATACCCGTTACTAACGGAAACAAATACCCGCAGT
>DATJGC010000177.1:0-10792 GCA_035495345.1 Chitinophagaceae bacterium
TGGAAAATGTTTTTGGGCAGGTTTCAGCAACTGTTTACCGGTGGCAAAGAGCTTCAGCCACACCCGGCCATGGCGTTGAACAGTCATGGCATCTATGATACCCACCTGCCTGAAAAATGGAGCAATATTTTATTTACAAAATAAGAAAGGGGCTGCTACAATAACAGCCCCCTTCCCCGGTTATATCGCAAGTTAATTCAGCGGAATATCGCGCTTAATCATTTCATTCCTGTTGGCCATTTGCCACGCTGTGGTAAATATCATACGCGCGCGTTTCTCATACACATCCCAATAGATCTTATCAACCGTATCGGTAGGTTTATGGTAATCTGCCTGCAGCATACCATCGTAAAAGAAGAGGATGGGCACGCCTTTGCGCGCAAAATTGTAATGATCGCTGCGGTAGTAAATACGGTTTTGATCATTAGGGTCATCATATTTGTAATCCAGTACCAGTCCGCTGGAAGCGGTGTTGGCAGCTTCATTAATCGGTGCAAGCTCGGTGCTTAATTTATCATGCCCAATAACGTACACATAGTTCAATGAGTCTTCCGTTTTTCTTTCCGTGTCTATCCTGCCAATCATATCGGTATTTAGATCTACTGAAGTCTTATCCAGCGGAAACAATGGATGTTCGCTGTAATACTCAGAACCCCAAAGGCCTTTCTCTTCTCCTGACACAGTCATAAAAACGACGCTTCTGCGCGGCCCTTGTCCGGCCGCCTTTGCTTTTGCAAATGCAGAAGCCATTTCAAGAACAGCACAGGTGCCGCTTCCATCATCATCTGCACCATAGTAGATGAGGCCGTTGTGGGTGCCCAGATGATCATAGTGTGCGGTGAGTATCACGTACTCGTCTTTTTTATCGCTGCCCTCCAGGTAGCCTGCCACATTGCTTGCATCCTGTGTTATCCGTTGTGAGGCGTAGGTATAATTAACCTTCAGGGTTTTGCTAAAACTGCTGCTGTTGAGTAATTCGTTGTTTTTTGCTTTTAGCAGTACGGTATCAAAGAACCTGTCTTCCAGCAGGCTGCCCGCCTTTGCCCCTGCAATGGTAATCGCATTTACCTGCTTTGCGGGTGTATTGAAGAGCTGAACGCCCGATCTCCGGGCGGCCTTTGCATAAGCCGCACTGATGCTGTCTAATGTCTGGTTGATGATGATTACACCGGCTGCGCCTTTCTCGGCTGCCAGTGCAATTTTTTTGCGGGCACCTCCGGGGTAAGTCCAGGTGCTGTATTGTTTGGTGCCTGTAATATAATACTGGCGTGGCTCACGCTTTGGCTCTCCGCCAAAGAATACAACTATTTTTCCTTTTACATCCTTGCCGGCGTAATCGTCGTATTTCTCATCGCTGATACCATAACCTACAAAGATGATCTCTTTTGCTTTGAGGCTGCCCTTGGTATTATCGTTTACATCATCTGTGTAGTCTTGTCCTGCCACGCGTTTTTTACCGCCCAGTGATAATTCAGAAGACAATACCGTGTCGTAGCCAATCTGGTAATGCTGCTGGTAGTTGTCGGTGCCGGGTGCAGGCAATAGGCCGAGGCTTTTAAAATGGTCTGCAATGTAGGCGGCGGCCTTGTGCTGTCCGTCTGTGCCAGTCTCACGGCCTTGCATAGCCGGACCTGCAATAATGGTCAGGTGATTTTTGAGTCCTTCCTTTGTAACAGCGTTTGTGTAAGTAGCAGGTGCGGCCATTTGTGCCACGGCGCCGAGCGAAGAAATGGATAATAATAATGTTAGTACGTTGTTACGCATAGAGTATCCTGGTTTTTATTTTTATTGGGTGAAGTGTACGTTATCAGCATGTCATTTTATCAATGCGTTGTTGGTGCCTGCCGCCTTCAAACGGTGTTTGCATGAAGATGGTCAGCATTTCCCTGGCTTCATCAAGCAAGACGAAGCGGGCGGGCAGGCAGATGATATTAGCGTTGTTATGCTGGCGGATGAGCTTTGCCACCTCGGTGTTCCAGCAAAGCCCGGCGCGGATGCCCGCGTGTTTATTGGCCGTCATACAAACACCATTGCCACTGCCGCAAATCAGGATGCCAAAAGCACTGGCCTCTTGTTCTACGCTGTTGGCAACGGGGTGCACATAATCAGGATAATCTACAGAGGCTGTATCATAAGTGCCGGCATCATTTACCTGCCAGCCTAACTGGTTTAACCAGGGCACAAGACTGGTCTTGTAACTAAAGCCTGCATGATCGCAGCCAATGGACAATGGTAATGATTGATTAAAGACCGCCATACTAAAAATTAAGGCAACAAAATACGGCAAAAAGCAGTGAGGGTATACAGTTTTGGATGGACGGAAAGCGTAAAAAAAAGTCATCCGGTGGCGGATGACTTCTATATGCTGCAAGGGCTATTAATTGAGCTTGAACACAAGCCCACCCTGGATAACCGTGATATCGTAACCCGCTTCCACGTTTACACCTATTCTTGGTGAAAAATAATAAGAAGCGCCTACAAAGAAACCCGGTGCTATGATAACATCATGCTTGGTTCTTTTATCATTGTAATTGAAATCATAATCGGTGCTGCGGAAACCGGGCCCGAGAGAAACACCGCCGTACGTATCAAGAGAAGGTACATTCCAGCCAAAGTGGTAAGCGGAACGCGCCGCAACAATCACAATATTTGATTTATAGCTGCCAGATTTTGAAAAGGAGCCACCTACTTCTGCACCCAGGGTTAGCACACCCGGGCCCAGTTGCCACATGCCTCGCTCTACGGCTACCTTGGTACCAAAGCCGGATCCGTAACCGTAGCCAAAGCCGTTGTAACCGTTGTAGGCATAACCGCTTCTACCCGCACCTACGCCAATATTTAATGTGGTAGTACCTACTTCCATAGTGCTGTTGTCTTTTTGTGCTGATGCTGTTTGTCCGATCATAGAAAGTGCAGCAATGGCTGCCACCAGGAGAATGTTTCTTCTTTTCATTTTTCTAATGTTTAGTGTTATAAGGATACTGCTGGCAATAAGCCGGCCATCATTGTATCAGTGATGAACTGTATGGTAAATCCTGCCTGCAAGAATCATTCCGGTAAAATATTACCCATTAGCTCCATTCAGCGGCATCTGCTTCTTCCCTTTTTTTATACACCCTGGAAGACAATACCACGCTTGCTTCAAACAACGCATACAACGGAATGGTCACCAGTGTTAAACTGAAAGGGTCAGTAGAGGGTGTAATGATGGCAGCGGCAATCAGTATAATAACAAAAGCATGCTTGCGGTACTTCTTCAGGAAGGTGGGTGATACAATGCCAATCTTTGAAAGAAACATGATCAGCAAGGGCATCTGGAATAGTACACCAATGCCCACGGTGGTATAAATGAGATTCTCAATATAGTCAGACATGGTTGGCTTAAATTCTATCAGTGAGCTCAACGAATAATTAGAATAAAAGTTTACCATGAAGGGGGTAAGAATGTAATAGCCGAAGGCAACGCCCAGGAAAAAAAGGACCGATACCCAGAATATGATGCCCCGCGTGGTGCGTATTTCCTTCTTGCTTAACGCAGGTTTTACAAAGCTCCAAAACTCCCAGAACACATAGGGAAACGCCACTACAAAGCCGCCTACAAAGGCAATGGTAAAGGTGCTCATGAACTGCTCCGTCATGGCATTGCTCTGAAACTTGATGGTAAAATTGCCCAGGCAAAGTGCTTCGCCCAGTTTGAGGCGATGACCAAGGTTGCACAATACAGAATAGGTAGAGAAATCATTGCGGGCCGGGCCAAACACAATGCCGTTTACCACCTCCTTTGCGTATACAAATATGACTATGGCGCTTACCACCACTGCAATTACAGACCGAACCAGGTGCCACCGCAGTGCTTCCAGATGATCAATGAATGACATTTCGCTTCCGTCATCCTGTTGTTGTTTTCTTTTAAATAGTGCCATAATATAAAGAGCTGCAAATTTAGCAGATAAAGGCTAACGCAGCGGGCATTTAACAAGTGGTTTTTGGTTTTTTTCTGTTTAAGGCAGGCTGGTTGCAGGTATATACGCGGTATGGAGCAATTTCGATCTTGGTGCTGATTGTTTGGCTGGGATTTTCGGGTGGCTGCCGCCATTCATACCGCTGGCGGCTGCCTGGGTAGTGCAGGTCATTATTTCAGCACCTTCATTCTTACCATTTCTATGCGTGTATCACTAACGGCCATGATATCAAATTCATAATCGTCGATAATGATCCGTTCTTTTACGCGCGGAATTTTTTCGTGCCCTGAAATAATATAGCCCGAGAGGGTTTCTGCTTCATCTGCGGGCAGATCAAAATGGTATTTTTCATTGAGGTAATCCAATTCCAGGCGGCCGCTGAAAAGAAATTCATCCTCTGAAATTTTCTTTTCCTCAAATTCTTCGGTATCATACTCATCGCGTATTTCGCCAAAAATTTCTTCCAGCAGGTCTTCCATGGTAACAATGCCCGCGGTACCGCCAAACTCATCTACCACCCAGGCAATGCTTTTTCTTTCTTTTGAAAATTGATTGATAAGGTCTGTAGCGCTCATACTTTCTGGCACTGCCGGAATGGAAAGAAGAATCTCGCCCACAGTAGCCGGTTGTTTAAACAGGTCAAGCTGATGAATATACCCTACAATATGATCAATATTGCCTTCATACACCAGCAGTTTGCTGAGTTGGGTAGACACAAACTTTTTGCGGGCCGTTTCCATATCGCTGTTAAGATCTATACCAACAATTTCTTTTCTTGGGATAAGGCATTGCCTGATCTTTACATTGGGCAGCGATAAGGCATTCTCAAACAATTCTGTATTCAGCTCTTTTGATTCTTCTCCGGGGTCATGGTTCTGGTGAAAAAAATGTTCAAGGTCTGAGCGGGTAAATGCATCCTTGCTATCATCTACACGTACATTAAAAAGGTAGCGGAGTATCCAGGCAGACAATACAACAAAGAAGCTTGCCAGCGGGTGAAAGAGCTGGTAGAAAAAGTTTACAATCTTGCTCACCACGGGGTTTAGCAGCAGTTCACTTTTAGAACGCCAGATAGCCCGTGGTATAAATTCACCTACTACCAGTATGATACCTGCAGAGACTATGGTTTCAAAAAAAAGTTTTAGCAGGCTGGTGGTACCTACCGGCCAGTGCCAGCGGGTGATAAGCCAGTTCCAGAGCGGGTAGAGCATTTCGCCCACCAGCAGGCCATACACTACCAGGAAAATATTATAGCCAATGAGCGTGGTGCCAAGAAATTTTGTAGGGGCGGAGATAAGTCTTGATAAAAGAATGCTGCTGCTTTTGCCTTGTTTCTTTTTTAGTTCAATGGTAAGGCGGTTTACATTCACAAATGCAATCTGGATACCGGCAAAAAAACCGATGAGTATCACAGACAGCACAATACCAATAACGGTATTCAGGTTAATGTACATACCACGAATGTAGTTAAAAAAATTAAGCTAACTGCCGGAAAACTACGTTGTTACGCCAATGAAGCTACCCACCAGCTCCATTGCCTGGCGACATGCATTCTCCAGGTTGTCGTTTACAATAATGTGGTCGAAATGTTGTTTGAAGGAGATTTCGTAGGCGGCTTTGTTTACCCTTGCCTGCAGGCTTTCATCCGTTTCTGTGCCACGGCTTTGCAGGCGGCGCTTTAATTCATTAACGGAAGGGGGTTCTATAAAGATAGAAAGGGAGCTCAGCGGAAATTGTTTTTGTACGTGGATGGCACCCTTTACGTCTATATCCAGCACGGGTACACGGCCCTCGCTCCAGAGGCGTTGGAGTTCACTTTTAAGTGTGCCGTAGTACTTGCCTTCATACACCATTTCCCATTCTACAAATTCATTTTCCTGGATCTTGTGCTGAAATGCCTGGGTGCTCATGAAATAATAATCCACGCCATCTTTTTCTTCGCCGCGTGCCGCCCTGGTGGCTGCGGAAACAGAAAAGGCAAGTTGTGGCAATTGCCGCAAGAGGTGGCGTGTAATGGATGTTTTACCCGCACCGGAAGGGGCGGTAATGATGATGATTTTGTTGGCGTTGCTGGTCATAAGCAGGGCAGGTTAAGCATCAATGCGTTTAATGGCGGCGCCGAGGTTTTTCAGGCGTTCATCAATATACTGGTACCCGCGGTCTATCTGTTCAATGTTTTGAATAACGCTTTTCCCCTCCGCACTCAGTGCTGCAATCAGCAGGGCCACGCCCGCCCGTATATCAGGGCTGCTCATGGAAATGCCACGCAGTTGTTGTTCGCGTGCAAGGCCAATGACGGCCGCACGGTGCGGATCACAAAGAATGATCTGGGCGCCCATGTCTATCAGTTTATCAGTAAAGAACAACCGGCTTTCAAACATCTTCTGGTGTACCAGTACAGAGCCCCTAGCCTGTGTTGCCACTACCAGGATAATGCTTAGCAGGTCGGGCGTAAGGCCGGGCCAGGGATGATCGTAAATAGTAAGCACAGACCCGTCCAGGAAGGTCTGTATCTCATACAATTCCTGCGCGGGTATATGTATGTCATCGCCTACAAAATTCATGGCAATGCCCAGCTGTTTAAATTTATCGGGAATAACGCCCAGGTGTTCTATGCCGGCATTTTTGATGGTGATATCGCTTTGCGTCATGGCGGCCAAACCAATAAAGGAGCCCACTTCAATCATATCCGGCAGCATGCGGTGTTCTGTACCACCCAGGTAGTCCACCCCTTCAATAACCAGCATATTGCTGCCAATACCGCTGATGCGGGCACCCATTCGGTTGAGCATTTTACAAAGCTGTTGCAGGTAGGGTTCACACGCCGCATTGTAAATGGTGGTAGTGCCGCTGGCCATGGAGGCAGCCATTACAATATTGGCGGTGCCGGTAACGGAGGGCTCATCCAGCAGAAGGTATGTGCCTTTGAGGTTGCTTCCATCTAAATGAAAGACGTGCTGGTCTGCATTGTAATTAAAAGCGGCGCCAAGTTTTTCAAACCCAATGATATGGGTATCCAGCCTTCTTCTGCCTATTTTATCGCCCCCCGGTTTTGATATAAATGCTTTTTTAAAACGGGCCAGCATGGGGCCGGCCAGCATAACAGCGCCTCTTAACTTACCGCTCTTCTTTTTGTAATCTTCACTGTGGAGGTAATCTATATTTACATCATCGGCAATAAAGGTGCAGGTATCACGCTGCAGGCGTTCTGTTTTTACGCCCATATCTCCCAGGAGTTCTATCAGCAGGTTTACATCTACAATATCAGGTATATTGGTAATGGTAATTTTCTCGGGCGTTAGCAAAACCGCACTGATGATTTGCAGCGCTTCATTCTTTGCACCCTGCGGTGTAATGTCTCCCTGTAATTTCTTGCCGCCGGTTACTTCAAAAGCATTCATGATGGAGACCGTTGTAGATTATAATTTGTTTAGCGTGCTGCAAAGTAAAAATAAAAAGCTTTATCCCAAGCCCTGCAAAAGAAAAGGTTGATCATTTGTAGTGATCAACCTTTGCTGCAAGTTTACATCAATGTTGTTAATTGAATCTTTTGCGGTTATTAAATTTTCCGTTGTTGTTATTCTGGTTGCTGCCGCCGCTGCGGTTATCTCTTCTTTCTGCACCGCCGCTGTTATTGCTGTTGCCACGGTTTTCTCTGCGTTCTCCGCCACCACTGTTACCGCTGCCGCTGCGTGATTGAAATTTCTGGTTGCTTCTTTTTCCGCGGTAATCTCCATAATTGCCACCGCCGCCGCGGTTGTTTTCTCTACCCTCATTGGCACGGTAAGCCTTTACATAGGGTGTATTTGTAAATTCAAGCTGGCCCTGTGTAATGCTGGTGAGTTCACTCTGGATAGCATCATCATGCACCTGCTCTTTGTGCCAGTTGTTGTAAGCAAGCTTCATATAATAAGCCACCGCGTTGGCAAAGCCCAGTTTCTTTTCGGGATTTTCTTCCTTAAGGGCTTTGTTGATGACCACTTCAAGGTTTTTGCCCAGGTGAGAAAACTTGGGATAGCGTTTTGGATAGCGCAGGGGCTTTGGTTTTGATTTTAATGTTTCGCGCGTAGGGATGGGGTAGGGAGACTCCACATCCAGGTTAAAATCTGCAATAAGAAAAAGATGATCCCATAATTTATGACGGAAGTCTTCTACGTTTTTCAGGTGTGGGTTTAAGAAGCCCATCAGCTCAATCATGGCATGAGCATTCTTTTGCCTTTTTTCCTTGTCGTCTATAGTGAGCAGGTACTCTACCATTTTTTGGATGTGCCGCCCGTACTCACGCATTACAAGATGGTTTCTTGTGGTATTGTACTCCATGAGCGATGAAAGATTTGCCAATATGTTTTTTTTTAGAGCTTGTATCGTGCTGCCGGTAAATTTCCTTTTATCAAATGTACTATTTTATTGCATTTGGATAAACAAGCGCTTGGGCGAGTTGCCTCCAATGGTACAATTCCGGCGCCTGTTACCAGGCAGAATGAAGCTGTGGTTGATAAGATAAAGAACCGTTTTGGGGGGTCTTTGTGTATCAAAAGTAATAAACTAACGGCAAGCATTCAAAAATGTTGTCACAAAAAAGGAAAGCCGCCGTTAAAAACCGGCGGCTTCCCTTGTATAAGGAATGGTTAAGTAAGCTTATTGTATCACTACCCGTATGATTTGCTGCTCACGCGTGCTGGTATTGGTAATCCGGGTGAAGTAAACGCCGGGGGCGGGTTTATTGCTCCAGTTAACGGGTACAAGGCTGCTGTTGCGCAGTGTCATCTTTTTATCTACCACTACCTGGCCGGCCAGGTTTACCAGCGCAATATTATAGTCACCGCTGAGGGGATGGTCAAAAGTAATAGACATGCCCGTTGTTACCGGGTTGGGCCTGATGTTGATGCCTGCGGCAGATTGCTCATCCAGCTTAATTTTTTGCACGGCAGAATAAGCAGACTTGTTGTCTGCGCCGGTCTGTTTTATCCTGAAATACACAAACCCGCTGCTACTGCCATTCAGGGCGTAGTTATAAGAGTAATTGCTGTTTAAGGCGCTGTGGTTGCCGGGTATGGCGGCCACGGGGCTATAATTGGTGCCATCTACACTGTATTCAATATGGTAGAGGTCAATATCTGCCGCGTTTTGTGCCTCCCATTTAAGCTGTATCAGGTTGTTTCTTTTGGCAGCCGAGAAATTCCTGAGCCCATTGGCAAGCAATACTGCCGGGCAGTAATAGTAGGTGAGCGAAATAGTACCGCCAATGGTGGTAGACACCGATGAATTATAGTTAGAACCACCGTCTTGTGTGATCATACCACCGTTGATGGCATATACATAGTTAACGGTGCCCGTACCCAGGTAGGCAGCATTACCACCGATGTTAGCCCCGCTGGTGGGGTTGGTGATGATGTTGGCGGGTCCGTAAGTGATGGAGTCACCCGGAATACCATAAGGCGCCAGGGTATCATAACCATATACCTTGCTAAAGGGATGGGTGATGTTTACGCCCGGGCCGGATACTTTATTGGTAAGCGATAAAAGAAATAAGAAAGCCGTTGAATCTGGTCCGGTATTGCGTGCGCCGGTATAGGAGTAACCGGTGATGGTATCTTCTACGTTGATACAGTTAAGTGTACCAATGGCGGGGTTAAATTGCTGAAAAGTGAACACCAGTGTACTGATGGTGGTGGGGGCAATGGTAATGGTCTGTTTTATGGGGGTGGCCGGTATACCGCTGCCGCAGTTACATTGCGCCTTCAAAGCTACCGGCAGAGATAGCTGTAAAACCAGCGCGCATAAAAAGATGAAGATTTTTGTGTAGAAGTTTTTCATAGTCGGGTAATTTTGGATTTCGGAATACTCGGATTACATATCAAAAGTAGATTAAACATAATGGCCCCGCAAAGGGTTTGTACCTGTTTTGACCCGCCGTAAATTCCGCAGCATCGGCCCTTATGGCGGCCCAAACAAGCAATGGCAACAGAACGATGCAGACCAATGCAATCGTATAAATTTGCTGCTCCTACACATATGACAATAATTATCGATTTAACCAATAA
This sequence comes from Chitinophagaceae bacterium, assembly GCA_035495345.1. Lineage (GTDB taxonomy): Bacteria > Bacteroidota > Bacteroidia > Chitinophagales > Chitinophagaceae > JACMLD01. The sequence continues at coordinate 10,007 of DATJGC010000177.1, forward strand.
GTGTTTATCCAACAATGCCTTACGTGACTTTACTTACGGCTTCTGGCAAGACCTGGCAGCCACACAACCTGCCGCTTCTTTTACCCTGCTAGGTCCTGTGCCAGCAAGAGCGCAACCTGCGGCAAATACTATTCTTAAACCCTGGCGTAAAACCGGTTTGGCCTGGCTGGACCATGCACGGTATCGCCGGCTGGTAAAACGCTTGCAGGCAGACCGGGTGATAACAGTTGACCAACTCGGGTTCCTGATCGCGGATGCCGGCAGGCCGGGCAAACAACAGGGCAAGCCAGCACAAACCCGCGTGTTGCTTGCCGGACAGGATACCAGCCTGGTGCCATCTTATATGCCTGCGGCGATCATCCATCCGGCCATGGCGGAGGATATACCCGTGTTAACATGGGCTGAGGAAGAAAGCATCAAAACCAGTTATACCGGCGGGCGATCCTATTTTCTCTTTACGGGCGATATCAGCGAGCAACACCTGCTCATTGATTTGCTGAAGGCCTTCTCCACCTTTAAAAAATGGCAGTTATCTAATATGCAACTGGTCATTGCCGGTAGTAGTACCGGATGGACAGACCAGCTGGAAGAAAAGCTGGCTTCCTATAAATACAGGCAGGATGTGGTAGTGCTTAAAGATGCAGACAACGCCAGCATAGCCCGGCTGGTGGCGGCTTGTTATGCCATGGTGTATCCTGTTATACCCGGCATTTATCCGCTGGGGCTGGTATGGGCCATACAGGGCCGGAAAGCCGTTATTGCCAGCAGCAGCGAAACCGGCAGGCG
>DATJGC010000178.1:0-7456 GCA_035495345.1 Chitinophagaceae bacterium
GCCTTCCTGCAAAACGGCTACGGCTACCGGAAAATAAGATGCGTAATTACGGTTAAAAGAAAGCTGCCGGTACGTTCTATCCTGCAGCATACGGCCGGCCAGCATAAAGAAAACAATACCTGCCATAGAATCAAAGTAACCGGAGCCGGTACCTGAAAAAACTTCCCATACGCTGCGGACAAAAGTAATCAGTATGGCAAGCGCAATGGGCGCATCAATGGTTAAAAAGCGTTGGCGGATGCTTTTCACCGTGGCAGCAAAAAACGGGTAGGCCGCATACAGAACAACCGGCAGCGATAGTAAAAAACTCAACCACCTGAAAGAAGTTCGCAACAGTGTTTCGCTGGCATCTATGCCCAGGTACTCGGGGAAACTCAGGAGCATGATATTGCCAAAACAAAACCCGGCTACGCCTACACGGTAGACAGCATTATTCCCTGTAACGGGGCGGCGACTGTGAAGGTCCTGCAGGCTGATATACGGCTCGTAGCCAATATGCGCCAGCAACTCTGCCACCTTACGCAAGGTGGTTTTGGCGGGATGGTACACAAGACTGACCTCCTTAGCGGTAAAATTTACTTTTACAGCAACAATGCCCTCCTCCAGCCGATGCAGTTTTTCAAGCAGGTAAAGACATGAACTGCAATGAATCTGCGGCAGGTAAAAAATAACATGTACCTGTTCTGCATTGCTAAACCGAATTATCTTTTGCTGAATGGCAGCATCATCCAGGAATGCAAATTTATCATTGCGTACACGGGTCTTTTGCGGAAGGCCGGGATTGCTGTTCAGGGTATAATACGCGCAGAGATCACCCTGCTGCAAAATGGAGTAAACCATTTTACAACCCTCACAGCAAAACGCTTGTTCTGCAAAAACAATGGCAGTAGCAGCGCAGGGCTCACCGCAGTGATAGCATTTTGTAACAGGAGGTACGGCGGTGGTAACGGGCATAATATACAGTATAAGTGGCTAAATTACCCGTGGCGCCCTTTGCGCTGCATGATCAATCTCAGGCGTGTACCTGATTATAATGCGCAGGAAACTGATCAGCATCTTGTGCCTGCATAACAACCATCATCTGTAAGGCTGCTGTTTCTTTTCACTTTTGTTGTATGACCCCATCTTATACCGTTAGCCCGGCACTGGTTAAAAAATACAATCAGCCCGTACCAAGATACACCAGCTACCCTACTGTTCCTTTCTGGAAAGATGAACTTACCGCCGACCAGTGGGAGCAACGCTTCACCCAACAATTTGAGCAGGAGAATGCCGTGAACGGTATCAGCATTTATGTGCACCTTCCTTTTTGCGAGTCGCTTTGCACCTACTGCAGTTGCAATAAAACCATTACCCGCAACCACTCAGTAGAAGAAACCTACCTGCAGGCCCTGGAAACAGAATGGATGATGTACCGCAAAAAAATGCGCCAGGCGCCGGTGATCCGCGAAATTCACCTGGGCGGCGGTACGCCTACCTTTTTTAGCGCGGCCAATCTCCGCCGCCTGGTACTGAAGCTGGTGAAGAACAGTGTTATTCATCCGTATTATGAATTCAGTATTGAAGGCCACCCAAACAATACCACCCGTGAACAACTGGATACGCTTTATGAACTGGGCTTCCGGAGAATCAGCTATGGCGTGCAGGATGTAGATGAGGAAGTGCAGCGTGTCATTAACCGCTTGCAGCCGTTATCTCAGGTACAAACCGCCACTGACAATGCGCGGGCCGCAGGTTTCCAGGCGGTAAATTTTGATCTTATCTATGGTTTACCCAAACAGCAACCTGCTACCATGCAGCGCACCATAGAACAGGTACTAACGCTGAAGCCAGACCGCATTGCCTTTTATAGTTATGCGCATCTGCCCTGGGTCAGTCCGGGCCAGCGCTTATTTAGCGAGGCAGACCTGCCCAGCCCCGAAGTAAAACTGCAATTGTACCTGCAGGGAAAAGAAATGCTCACCGCAGCAGGTTATAAAGACATTGGCATGGATCATTTTGCCCTTCCACACGATACACTTTACCAGGGCAGGGAAAAACGCAGCCTCCACAGGAATTTCATGGGTTATACCACGCACCATACGGGGGTCTTGCTGGGCCTGGGTGTTTCCGCCATCAGTGATATTGGCATTGCCTATAGCCAGAACCAGAAGAAGCTATCGCTCTATTACGACAGTATCCGCCTGGAACAGTTTGCTGTACAACGCGGACATATCCTCAGCGAAGAAGACCAGGCCTTCAGGCAATACATACTGGATATTATTTGTGCCGGTGAAACCAGCTTTGACCCTGCACATATTCCCCTGCTGGAGACCCGTTGCTTTCCGGCCCTGCAGGAAATGGTGTCAGACGGGCTGTTGCAGCTGAACACGGAGAAGCTGCAGCTTACTGCCAAGGGATTTCATTTTGTACGCAATATCTGCAGTTGTTTCGACCTGCACCTGCAGGGCCGCCCCCAGCCGCCGGTACCGCAATTCAGTACGTCTATTTAACCGTTGATGATTATCAGTTCAGGGGCTGATCTGGATCAACAGGCTGGCGCTTCGCAGCTGCTAGTTTTACGCTATGTTTCCAGATAAAAAGGCCATTAGACCAGACTCCACGGTAAGTGACATTGTAAGAAGTAATCACCACACGGCAGAAATCTTCTCCAAATATGATATTGAATACTGCTGCGGCGGTAAATGGCCGTTGCAAACAGTCTGCATGATGAAGGGCCTCTCCTTTGATGAACTGGAAGTGGCACTGCAAACCGCGGGCAACGCACTCCGCCTGCCACCTGGGCTTGCTTACGATAGCTGGGACACCGACTTCCTCATTTTGTTCCTGAAAAATATTGACCACCGCTTTTTCTTACAATCTTTTCCGATAACCTTGTCTGTTGTAAAGCGGTTTGCAGAAGGGCATGTTAAAAAGTTTCCTGAAATGCAACAGGTATGGGCAACGCTGCTGCAGCTGCAAACAGCGGTGCTAAGACAGGTACATCATGAGGAAGAAACCATCTTTCCCTACATCAGCCAGGTGGCACATGCGTATGACAATAAAGACAGTTATGCAAAGCTGCTGGTGAAAACACTCCGCAAGCCACTGGAGACAGTGATGAAGACGGGCACCAATGAGGTAATGACCCCGTTGCTGGCCCTGCGCACGCTTACCAAAGATTACCTGGCGCCGCTGAATGCCTGCGTAAGTCATGGCGTGGCACTCAAGCGCCTGAAAGACATGGACGATGCGTTGGTGCAACATCTGTACCTGGAAAACGAAATTTTATTTCCGCGGGCCATCAGCATTGAAAAGCAGTTATTGCAATAGCGCACATGTACAAACATAAAGCCGGTACAAGTGCTTATATTTACAGTGAAACAATAAATCGCAGAATGCCTAACCGGCTGGACTACGGTCATCTTACTTCACTGTTTGAAAATGCAACAGAAGGAATTATCCTGACAGATGGCAAGGGCAATATAATGCTGTTTAACCCCGCAGCGGAAAGAATGTTTGGCTATCAGAATGTTGAAATTGAAGGCAAACCGATTGAAACACTGATACCCCGGCAGTTTAAACCGCATCACCAGCAATTAAGAGAAGGTTTTTATGCGCACCCCAGCAACCGCGCCATGGGCCATAACCGTGATTTATTTGGCCAGCGGAAAGACGGTTCTGCCATACCGGTAGAAGTAAGCCTTAGTCATTACCAGCGAGACAATGAACTGTTTGTAATTGCCTTTGTGGTAGACATCACCAAGCGAAAAGAGATTGAAAACAATATGAAACGCCAGCAGGCAGAATTGGAGCGTATCAGCAATGAGTTACGCAAACTGAATACGGAGCTGGAAACAAAGGTGGAGGAAAGAACCGTTATACTGAAAGAAGCCCTGCAAAGACTGGAACAATCCCAGGCAGAGTTAAGCGAAGCATTCGACAAGGAACGGCAGCTGAACGAAATAAAAAGCCGCTTTGTATCCATGGCCTCGCATGAATTCAGAACACCGCTTAGCACCGTGCTTTCTTCTGCTTCGCTGTTGCAGAAATATACCCGCACAGAAGAACAGGACAAACGTGAAAGGCATATTGTAAAAATTAAATCATCCGTCAAAAACCTGAATGATATTCTGGAAGATTTTCTTTCTTTGGGAAAACTGGAAGAAGGAAAAGTGCAGAGCAGCATGGCCAGTTTTAACCTGCGTGAATGTATTACAGATGTGGCAGACGAGATGAGCATTGCATTAAAACCCGGTCAGCACATAGAACAGGCGTATGAAGGCCAGGAAATCATTTGTTCTGATAAAAAGCTTTTCAGAAATATCATCATCAACCTTGTTAGCAATGCCATCAAGTTCTCCGGGGAGAACACTACCATTGCCATCAGCAGTAAGGTCAGGGAGCAGGAAGCCACGGTAGCGGTACAGGATGAAGGCATTGGTATTGGAGAAGATGAACAGGCCAACCTGTTTACCAGTTTTTTCAGGGCGTCTAATGCGGTAAACATACAGGGCACGGGGTTGGGCCTGCACATTGTACAGCGTTATGCGCAACTGCTGGGCGGCACCATTACATTGAAAAGTCAGCTGGAGCAGGGCACCACTGCCACCCTTTCTATCCCAATTGGCTAACTATCCTAATGAATGTATATGAAATCCATTCTTATAATTGAAGACAATAAAGATATCCGTGAAAACACCGCGGAGATTCTTGACCTTGCCGGCTACCGCACCTTCACCGCAGAAAACGGTAAACTGGGCGTAGAACTGGCATTGAAAGAATTGCCAGACCTTATTGTATGTGATATTATGATGCCCGTGCTGGATGGTTACGGCGTTCTGCATCTGCTGAGAAAAAACGAAGCCACCCTCCACACGCCATTTATATTCTTAACAGCAAAGATTGAGCGTACAGATTTTCGAAAGGGCATGGAAATGGGCGCAGATGATTACATCACCAAACCCTTTGAGGAGATTGAATTGCTCAATGCCATTGAAATCAGGCTGAAGAAATCTGCCGTGCTGGATAAAAAATATCCTGCCTCTGAAAGTGGTATTAATGAATTTTTGAGGGATGTAAAAGGCGTTGGCCTGATAAAAGAGCTGGCAGAAAAATACAATATTGAAAAGATTGGCAAAAAACTCAGCGTCTACCTGGAAGGCAGAAGACCTAAATTCCTTTTTTACCTCATGAAAGGAAAAGTAAAAGGCTTCCGCAACCATGAATACGGCAAAGAGTATATTACCGATATTTACAGTGAAGGTGACTTCCTCGGCTACAGCTCACTCATAGACAATACCAATTATACAGAAAGTACCACGGTGCTGGAAGACGCAGAAATATTGCAGATACCCAGGGAAGATTTTCTGCAGATGATTTACGGAGATATTAATGTAGCCGCACGTTTCATACATGTTATTACGCAAAACGTAAAAGAAAAAGAGAACCGGCTGCTTAGCCTTGCTTACAGCTCGCTGAGAAAACGCATTGCCGGGGCACTGGTAGATATCAACCAGAAATTTAACCCGGAAAACACCAACCACCCGTTAGAAATTTCCAGGGATGATATTGCGCATTATGTAGGCACTGCCACAGAATCATTGATCCGCACCCTGGGCGATTTTAAGTCAGAAAAGCTGATAGAAATCAAAGACAGTAAGATCATCATCACAGATATGGAGAAACTAAAAAACCTATTGTACTAACCTGCGATAATATCCGCTCTTCTTTATTTCACTCATAATTTTTTGCCCAGGCATATCTCTTGTGGTTTTTGCCCGGTCTCAGTCTCCGGCATGATGAAGGTCAGCCAGCATCATCCTTTCATTCCCTTCCTTTGTGTGTAAGAAAGATTCTATTCTTCACTATCAAAAACGGTAAGATATGAAACTCAACATGGGAAGGGCCGACCGCTTTATCAGGCTGATCATTGCAGTGGCCATCTTCATCTTATGGTATCAAAAAATAATCACCGGCACTGCTGGTATTGTGTTACTGGTAATAGGCGGCATTTTTGTGCTTACCAGCATGGTGGGCGTTTGCCCGCTGTATAGCATTCTTGGTATCAGTACCTGCAGTCGAAAAAAAGTGATTTGATATGCCAGGGCAAGCAGGCCCTGGCCATCAATGAAAAAATCAGCCGACCGGCAACAATCATTTTATGAGAGGACTTTTATTAACCCTCACCAGTATTGTAGGAGTCACTTCCCTGCTTTGCGGCGCCCTGATGATCTATCGGCCAGACGGGCATCTTTTTCAGCTCTCTGTTTCTTTGCTAAAAAATTCGCCGTTCCGCAACTTTCTCATACCCGGTATTATATTGTTTGCGGTGGTGGGCGGCACAAATGCCGTTGCTACGGTTGCGCTGCTCACCCACCGGAAACATGCTGCCAATAGTGCACTACTGGCAGGCATTTGCCTATGTGGGTGGGTGCTGGTACAAATGTGGATCACCGCTGTATTTTTTTGGTTGCAGTTTGTTTACCTGGCCGCAGGTTTAGGTATCCTATTACTGGCCTTTCAGACAAAAAAGAAATGGCTTGTATAAAAAGAGTTTACAGCAATGCATTAAGCCCTATAACTATCATTTGCATACCTGATACATATCAACCACCCGGCACCTGCCTTGCAATAGCTTTATAAAAAAATGGTATGACAAACACATCAAGCCATCTCCTGCATTTTGAAACGGCGCTGAACTGGCTGTCTGGCGACCGTGGTATTTTACACGCCCAGCATATCAGCGGGCCCATTTACGTTAGCACGCCAAAAGAATTTAAAGGAAGCGGTAAAGACTGGAGTCCGGAACATCTTTTTCTTGGCTCCATGGCAAGCTGCTTTATGAGCACCTTTCTTTTTTTTGCTAAACAGATGCACCTCTATTTTAACCATATGGAATGCCGCGTGAGCGGTGAGGTAAACTTTATCAATGGCAAATACCAGTTTACTAAAATCAATTTCTATCCAACGGTATTTGTAAATGCAGATATTGAACGCTCCGCTGTTGATGCCGTATTGGATAAAACAAAAGAACATTGTCTTGTCAGCATTACTTTAAGTGTGCCGACAGAATACCATGTAGAAGTAAAAAGCCAGGTGCTGCTGGAAGAAACCAATGGCCAAACAGATTTGGCGGATGGCAGGCGGTAAGCTTTATCTGTAACGCGGAATACAAACTTTATAAAACCACCAACATGAAGGCATTAGTTTATCACGGACCGGGCAAGAAATCATGGGAAGAAAAACCAAGGCCTACCATACAGCATCCGGCAGACGCCATTGTCAGGATTACCAAAACAACCATTTGCGGTACCGACCTGCATATTTTAAAAGGCGATGTGCCTGAAGTAACGGACGGCAGAATTTTGGGTCATGAGGGCGTCGGCATCATAGAAGAAACCGGCAATGCCGTTACCTCGTTTTCAAAAGGAGATCACGTTCTAATCTCTTGCATAACCTCTTGCGGCAAATGCAG
>DATJGC010000179.1:0-17005 GCA_035495345.1 Chitinophagaceae bacterium
AGACCGGCTTCCAGGGGTGATGTGGTATCGTCTATATCATTTCCATAAAGGCAATAGCCCATTTCAAGACGCAGGGTATCCCGCGCGCCAAGGCCAATGGGCTTAAGGCCGTAAGGAGCGGCTACTTCAAAAATGGAATTCCAGATTTTCTCGGCATCGTCTTCTTTATCCTCAAAATAAATTTCTACGCCACCAGCACCGGTATAGCCCGTAGCACTTACCAATACGTTTTTTACACCGGCAAATTCGCCCCGGGTAAAAGTGTAGTATTTCAGGTTAAGGATATCCATCTTGGTCAGCGGTTCCAGCAATTTGGTGGCATTGGGTCCCTGAATGGCCAGCAGGCAGGTCTTGTCTGAAATATTATGCATTTCTGCATTGTTGGTGTTAAAGCGGTTAAACCAGGCCCAGTCTTTTTCAATGTTTGATGCGTTTACCACAATCATGTAGGCCTTGTTTTCTTCCAGGCAATACACCAGCAGGTCGTCTACTATACCGCCTTCTTCATTGGGAAGGCAACTGTATTGCGCCTTACCGGCGGTAAGCTTGGATGCATCATTGCTGGTTACACGCTGTATAAGATCAAGCGCCTGCGGACCTTTTATGATAAACTCGCCCATATGGCTGACATCAAAGATGCCGGCATTATTGCGCACAGCCGCGTGTTCATCATTGATGCCTGAGTAGCTGATAGGCATATTGTAGCCTGCAAATTCTGCCATCTTAGCACCCAGTGCAATATGCTTTTCTGTAAACGCTGTCTTCTTCATATGCTGAAACTGGTTGTATTACCGAAGCAAATGTAAAGGAAGCAGTGGAGAGCTGTTGAAAAATTAAGGTTAATAGTGGGTATCGGCCAGGCAGTGCCGGACAGAGAACAAATGCCCTTATGACAATCCTTTACCGGCCCAGCAAAACTGGGCGGTTAATGGTCTTTAAGCAGTACTGCAACGCCCTGGCACATGTCTTTCACCTGTTGGTAAGATGCGTAAGAATTCTCCCGTTTTTTCAGTTTGATACTGATATAGCCGGGTGTTGAATTAATGTACAAGCGCGTACGGTTGCCAGACGACCAATGCGCATTGCCTTCCTCTTCATCCACTGCCAGCATATCATGTGTTCTGAGCTGGTCTCTCAGGTAACGCTCTACTTCTTCTGTTTTGCGTTCATTAAAGTAAGCCTGCATTTTATACGTCTTGCCATTTTCTGAGAAACGGATACTGATATTATGCCTGTGGCGGGCGCTGTGCTGGCATGCAAACAATACACATACAGCAAGAATGGCAATTACCGGGAGTGATGCATTTCTTTTCATGGCCTTGATTTGTTATGATGAAGAAATTGTTATTGCAATGGGGTAAAGTATGAAGCCAGGTACGGGAGACAAAGTGGTTGAAAGCGCCAGGGTAGCCGGGTAAAAAAGATAAAAAAAGCCCCTCATTGGAAAATGACGGGCTGTGTTCCAACTTCAACCCCGCTTGCCAACTGAACTGTTGGGCAGCGGCATGCAGGTTCTTATAAAAAGATCTGGGTGTTGATAATCGCTAATGACTGTGTGAGCAATGATTGCGGCACTTATTTTATCATGCCGGAGAGCATCATCAGCGGAGACATGATATGGCCTTCGCTGCCGGCGGTGCCGGGTTCATCATCTCCGCCGTTGCTGCTGGCCGGTGCATTGTCTGAAGCGCTGCTTGTTTTGATGATCTCCTTCAGGCGTTTTTCTCTTTTTATACTGTCCTGGATCTTCAGCTCTTCACGCAGTTGCTCTTTCGCTTTTTCTTTGATGGAGTCTTCCAGTTGTTTGTAACGGTAATGGTTTTTATCCCCCTTGTTTTCAAAATCGTTTTCTGACTTTATCTTTTCGTTTTTCTCGTCGATGATAATCTTGAAGCGACCGTTCTTTAGTTCCTCGGGGTCCAGTTCGGACACTTTGCGGTTACCCTCGGGCGTCATAATATACTCTGTGTTGGCATCCCAGTTGTAGCTTTCGTCGCTGTAGTCGTCAAAATTTACATTCCAGCCCCTGCGGTTATTTACATTGATGCTAAACCAATCGTAGTGCGTTAAAGCATCACTCAACTCTATTCTTTTGCCAACGGGCACCTGTATAATGATTAATACCTGCTGTCCGCGGAACTTGTCTGAGGCGCTTACCGGGAAACCTTCTGGCAGATAGAGCACACTATCGCGCTGTTCAATGGCAAACTGGATTCTTTCTGCGTTTCTTACCGCAATGTCGCGGGTGTTGCCCTGGCTTAACCTCACACGTGTTACATGGTAGCTGCTGTCTTTGCTCTTGGCCAGCTTTATCCGCACCGTGTTCAGCATTAAAGTATCCATATTTACACCGTACACCGGCATTTCATCACTAAAGCGAAAGCCAAACCAATCTCCATGATAGTATTCCAGGTGCGCAGGGGTAACGTCTACATATAATTTATCATTGGCCGGGGTGTTAACTGCAATCTTGTCTTCCAGCGGCATCCGCACTTTAAAATTTCTTGCAAAGGAGCCAATCAGGAATACGAAGCAAAAGATGCCTACCACCCAGAGACCGCCAAATGTATAGCCGAGGTAATGGTTCTTAGAGCGTACGCCCATGATTCTACGTACCAGCCAGGTAATTAAGCCTACCAGGGGCACACCAAGGAACAATAGCAGGGTAGCCCATGCCAGCAGGTTTTGACCGGGCCCTTCAAGTATAAAGTTTTTGAGCGGAAATGCTGCCATGCCACCAAAGAGCAGGGCAATGAGCACACCCAGCAGGGTGATGGCAATGATGCCCGCCACAAACATAAAGAACACTTTAAACAACAGGCCAATGACATGCCCCAGGCCGCTGCCTGCGCGTCTTGCCAGTGGTGCTGCCTCCGAAGCAAATTGTTTTGCATGGGTGCCGGCGGTCTGGCCAAAAGAACTGGCGCGGTTACCAAAATCCTGGGCGGTTTGTTTTACTTCCTGTCCCCATTTCTCTGTACGGGTTTTAAAATTTTCCAGGTCTTCTTTTACCGTGTCACGGATAGAGTTGAGGTCTACACGTTCTCCGCGCATTTCCAGTTTTTCTGAAGCGGTAGACGCAAAGGGTACGGCTATCCAGAGGATTATATAAGTAATAAAGAGGGTGCTGCCCAGTGAGCCGGTGATAACACGGGGGGCGAAGCCAAAATCCCAGTTCCACCAGATGGCATTCATGGTGCCTGATATCAGTCCGATAATCAGCGGCAGCGCAAACACCAGCCTGGGTATCCAGCTATCTATATTAAAGTATGAAGAGAGGCCGCCGCATACACCGGCAATTACACGGTCGTCTGCGTTGCGGTACAGGCGTTTGGTAATATTGGTCTGCAGTGATTGCGAGGGCACAATGATCCAGAGCAGGATATAGATCCAGAAGAGTGCGCCAAAGAGAATAACGAAGATTACGCGCAGGATAACGGGGTCGATGCCCATGTAATTGGCAAGACCACTGCACACACCACCGATGATCTTATCATCTGCATTACGGTATAACCTGCCCCTGCCCACATTGGCATAATTGGGCGGCGGAGCCTGTTGCTGGCTGCCGGCCTGGTAGGCGGAAGCGGCTTCGGCGGCACCGGCCTGCTCTTCAAAATCTTGCGGGCGACCCATGCTGGTGATAACTGCATTGATATCATCATCGGTGATGCAGGCGCTGCCGCGTTTCAATCTTTCTGAAAACAGTTCGGCGATCCTGCTTTCAATATCATTGATGATTTCATCCCGGCCGTCTTCAGTGGCAAAATACCTTCGGAGGCTGTCTACATATTGTTTCAGGGTATCGTAGGCCGATTCTTCGATGGGTATTACCCGTCCCTGAAAGTTTATATTGATAATTTTTTTCATTGTACTGGTGTTTTGAGGTTGAAGTTAGAAGGATGGGTTTTGGTTGGTGGTGTCCGGCATGCTATCGGTTTTTTTGGCCAGCGCATTTACGGCGTTTGCTAATTCTTTCCAGGTAGCTTCCAACTCATTGTAAAAGGTTTGGCCTTTTTCTGTGAGCGAGAAGTATTTGCGGGGCGGCCCTGAATTGCTCTCCACCCAGCGATAGGTGAGCATGTCTGCATTCTTCAACCTCGTTAGCAATGGATAAAGGGTGCCCTCAAAGATGTTGAGATTGGCCGCCTTCATTTCTTCCACGATATCACTCGGGTAGGATTCGCCGCGCCGGATGATCGACAGGATACAGAATTCCAGTATCCCCTTTCTCATCTGGCTTTGTGTGTTTTCAATATTCATATGCGCTGTATTTATTGCCGGCGGCAGGCAGGGAGGATGGATAAGGTTTACTAGATAAGGTGTAAGGATAAGGTTGCTCCAATGCCTGCCGCCAGCGGTTATTTGCTTGACGATACAAACATAGGAAGAATTCTAGTACTATGCAACACAAAGTACCAACCAAAGGAAGGTAATCTTTAATGAAAGATAACCGGCTTTGACGAAAACCCTTGTCCATGGCGGGTTTCGCTGAGGATGTTGACTGTAAAGTTTTTTTTAGGAACTGTATAAATGGCTGCGGGTAGGGATGAGCGGCGTAGGAAAATTGGTGAGAACTCAATTTTTTCATAGCGCATTGTCCTGCATCTCCGCTGGCATGAACCAACTGGCGCTGAAAGTAAGATAGCACTGAAAGGGCTAAAGCCAGGCGGCTATAAGTCAATACCTGTCTAAAGCACTGATAATGATTTACATAGACGAAATATACCCTTCAGGTACGGTTTTACCGAACGCGGAATCATCGAAAGATTGTACGGACAATAAGATAGCAGGGCTACTTTTTCAGCCCTATTTCCCGGAGACGTTCATCCAGGTATTCACCCGCCGTAGCATCTTCATACGCTTTTGGATGTTGTTCATCAATGGTGCCGGGCAAACAGGCCAGGCTCATCTCGCTTCTTGGGTGCAGGAAAAACGGAATGGAAAATCTTGAGGTATGCCACATTTCACGCGGCGGATTTACCACGCGGTGGGTGGTAGACTTCAACTTGTTATTAGTATGGCGCTGCAGCATATCACCTACGTTTACCACGATCTGTTCTGGCAGGGAAACGGCATCTACCCACTCATTTTGCTTGGTAAGTATTTGCAAGCCACCGGCTGAAGCGCCCACCAGCAGTGTAATCAGGTTAATATCTTCATGCTGCTCCGCACGGATAGCAGACTTTGGCTCAGCTGTAATAGGCGGATAGTGAATAGCCCGTAAAATAGAATTGCCGTTATGAATGTATTTATCAAAATAATGTTCGTCCAGTTTAAGGTATAATGCAATGGCTTGCAGCAATGCCTTCCCCGATTTTTCAAAAGCCTTGTACGTTTTATTCAGCGTGGGCGTAAAGGCGGGGATCTCTTTTATGACCACATTGTCTGGGTATTCTTCTTTAATGGGGTCACCATCTTCTACCATTTGCCCGTGCTGGTAAAACTCTTTTAAGTCTGGTGCATCGCTTCCCTTGGCGTGTTCTTTACCAAAGGATGTATAACCGCGCTGGCCGGCCAGCCCGGGAATTTCATAACTTTTTTTCTTCTCCAGCGGCATGGCAAAAAACTGCTGCACATATTTATACAAATCTGCAATCAGCTCATCTGGTATGCCATGATTGGTGACCGCTACAAAGCCAACCGTCTCGTAAGCTTTGCCAAGATCATTTACAAACTTTTGTTTTAACTGCGGATCGCCGCTCAGGAAATCTGCAAGATTTACTACTGGTATTGCCATAACGAAGGTTTATAATGGAGAAAATCTACCTGTAAATGTAAGAAAATATTCTGCCGCAATTTTGCCTTTGCCATCAAAGAACGATGGCTGCAAAACAGCAACAAAAGTTAATATGCGGCAGCGCTGGCAATCTTTTATTAATTTTAAAAAATGCGCCGACACCAATACTGCCTCTTTATTTGTTTGCTGGTTTGTTTTTTTACCGGTTGTGCACCCAAATACCAGCAATTTGTTGCCGGCTATCGTACCAGTGCTACCAACAGCGCGCCGGATTATAGCCAGCTTTACTACTGGGCAGCGCATCCCCTAAAAAAAGATCCCTCAGACAGTGTGCCCAAACCACTGCAGCCCGGGTATGCTGTAGATTCAAGTGCCGATGTTTTCTTTCTCTACCCTACCACGCTTACTGATTACGGTGATACCAGCTGGAACGCATCTATCAATGACGCAACCATCAACGCAAAAACCGATTATTCTCCCATCTTGTACCAGGCCAGCGCGTTTAATAATTTTCGCGTGTTTTCTCCGCGCTACCGGCAGGCACATATCCGCGCCTATTTTACAAAAGATACCGCAGCGGCAAAAGCAGCCTTTGACACGGCCTACCAGGATATTAAAACTGCCTTCCTGTATTACCGCGCGCACTTTAACCAGGGAAGGCCCATCATCATTGCCTCGCACAGCCAGGGAAGTACACATGCGCAACGTCTGTTAAAGGAGTTTTTTGACGATGGTCCGCTTTCTCAACAACTGGTGGTGGCATATGTGGCCGGTATGTACATTCCCAATAATTACTTTGAAAGGCTGGGTAGTTGCCAAACGCCCCGCCAGACAGGTTGCATTTGCAGCTGGCGAACCTATAAAAAAGAGTATGAACCCGACTTCGTCATCAAAGAAAAAGGCAGCAGTTTAATTACCAGTCCGCTTACCTGGACCAACAGCAGTCAATATGCTGACAGATCACTGAACGAAGGGTCTGTACTGCTCAACTTTAATAAAATAAGGACGCATGTAACGGATGGCCAAATTCACGATGGCGTTTTGTGGATTGGCGGCTTGCATGTGCCCGGTGGCTTCCTGATCAGAAAAAAGAACTTTCATATTGGCGATATAAATCTTTTCTACGTCAATATCCGCAATGATGCAAAAAGACGGGTAGAGCTCTACAAACAGGGCATCGCCGCAGGCCTCACCCGGTAACTAACAGCATTGCTGCCTGGAGAATCTTCTTGCCGAGGTAAGAATGACCCCTCCCTTCCATTTGCAAAATCGTTTTTTTGCGCCCGTTTATCGATCAATTCTTCGCAACAATCGAATTGGTTTCCTGCCCGCCAATGAAATTTGCATCTTTGTACCAGCAAAAACAACAAATCCAAATCTTATAAAATTCCGGTTCCTTATCCGCTGACAACCCATCCAAAACCTATTGAAACGATATAAAATCCAATACCCCTAACATCGGCATCCAATATCCTGTATCAACCAACCGTACTCAGAAAGCTTTGCCGTCCTAAGAACTTTTTCTGAGCTATAAAAGAAAGTCCCGCATCACTGCGGGATTTTTTATAACTACTCCCCATATGCGTTCTCTACCTGCGGAAGCCTTAACAGGAATCCATATTGCGGCTTCCGCAAGCGTTGCTTAAATTGCTTACCTTACTGCTTTAAGATTTATAAGCGATTGCTATGAACCATAACAAACTATTCCGCTGGTCTATTGTGGCCGCACTGGCCGGTTTTATTTTTGGTTTTGATACCGTGGTAATATCGGGTGCTAACCTGCCCATAAAAAATCTATGGCATACCACACCCATCTTTCACGGCTTATTTATTATGTCCATGGCCCTGTGGGGCACTGTGCTGGGCGCCGTATTTGGCGGCTGGCCTACTGAAAAATTTGGCAGAAAAAAAGTATTGCTCTGGATTGGACTGCTCTTTGCCGTATCTGCAATTGGCTCGGCCCTGGCGCCCAACCCCTACCTCTTTTCCTTCTTCCGTTTTATTGGCGGTGTTGGTATTGGTGTTTCTTCAGTGGTGGCGCCCACCTATATATCAGAGATTTCTACCCCCGCTACCCGCGGCAGGCTGGGTGCGCTTTACCAGTTCAACATTGTATTCGGAATCCTGATTGCCTTCTTATCTAATTACTTTTTACAGGGCGTGGGCGGTGTGAACGACTGGCGATGGATGCTGGGCGTACTGGCCATACCTGCACTCATTTATACGCTGATGGTGCTGGGCGTACCCGAAAGTCCGCGCTGGCTTATCAGCAAAAAGAATGACCTGCCCGCAGCAAAAGACGTACTGCAGCAAATAGGTGTTGAAGACCCCGATGCAGAAATAGCCGCCGTGATAGACGCCAATAAGCTGGAGGCGGCTAACGGAAAAGCAGCTGATTTTTTCAGCTCCAAACACAGCGTCATTATATGGCTGGCATTTATGATAGCCTTTTTTAACCAGGTATCCGGCATCAATTTCATACTGTACTATGCCCCTGAAATTCTGGAAAAAGCCGGTCTGGCGGCAAAGGATTCACTCTTCAACTCAATTGCCATTGGCGGCACTAACCTTGTTTTTACGTTTGTAGGTCTCTACCTCATTGACCGCCTCGGAAGAAAAACACTGCTCGTCATCGGTTCGCTTGGTTATATCATTAGCCTTTCACTGGTGGCCTGGGCGTTTTATGCGCATGCAAGTCCGGCCTTCCTGCTCAGCTTTCTTCTATTGTTTATTGCCTCTCATGCGGTAGGACAAGGCGCTGTTATCTGGGTATTTATTTCTGAGATCTTTCCAAACAAGATCAGGGCATTGGGCCAATCCTTTGGTGCCAGTATCCATTGGGTCTTTGCCGCCATCATTACATTAATAACACCCATCTTCCTGGATGCTGAGCATGGTATTTACAAAGACAATCCCTGGCCCATATTTGCTTTTTTTGCGGGCATGATGGTATTGCAATTAATTTGGGTAATTACCCGTGTGCCTGAAACAAAAAATGTTTCGCTGGAGGCCCTGGAAAGAAAACTCATCAGGGAATAAAATTTTCAATAGCTGTTATGAAATTACTAATCACAATGATGGCCATGGTAGTTTGCCTGGCCCTGCACGCGCAGCCCGTTACCAATTATACGGAACAATACCGGCCCGGCTTTCATTATACCCCTGCCGTTAACTGGTGCAATGACCCTAACGGGCTAGTCTATAATAATGGGGTGTACCATCTCTTTCACCAGTACAATCCCTTTGGCAATGTATGGGGCCATATGAGCTGGGCGCATGCCAGCAGTAAGGATCTTGTTCACTGGAAGCCCCTGCCCCTGGCGCTGGCCGAAGAAAAGGATACCATGATATTTTCAGGCAGCTGCGTGGTGGATAAAAACAACAGCAGCGGCTTTGCGAAGCAGGCGGGCCAACAGCCCATGGTAGCTATTTATACCGGGCACGTAGAAAACAGTAACCAGTCTCAACACCTGGCTTATAGCCTTGATAACGGTACCACCTGGACGAAGTATGGCGCTAACCCTGTGCTGGATCTGCATAAAAAAGATTTCAGGGATCCGAAAGTCTTCTGGCATGAAGGCAAACAGTATTGGGTAATGGCAGTAGTGCTTCCGCTGGAACACCTGGTACAATTTTACTCTTCTTTTAACCTGAAAGAGTGGACACACCTGAGCAATTTTGGTCCGGCAGGTGATACCGCCGCCGTTTGGGAATGCCCAGACCTTAGTGAATTACCGGTGATGGGCAAGCCCGGTCAGAAAAAATGGTTATTGCAAACCTCTCAGAATGCGGGCATGCAATATTTTGTAGGCTCTTTTGATGGCATCCGTTTTACGCAGGAGCCCACTGCTACGGCAGTACCCCGCCCGGATTATGGTCCGGAGTATTATGCTGCCATCACATTTAATCAGTTACCGGCTGCACAATTGCCTACGGCGATGGGATGGATCAATAACTGGAATTATGCCAATGATATACCCACCAGCCCCTGGAAAGGTGCCATGTCTTTACCCCGTACACTGCAATTGAGAAAAGACCCGGCAGGCTGGGTGCTTTTGCAGCAGCCGCTGACAGCCCTTCGTCAATTAAGATTAGCGCCTATTGCAAAACAGGCCTGGAAGAAATTAGAAGGAAGCGCAGCAGTAAAAGCTAACTCCACCCAATGTGAAATTGAGTTTGAATTTACACCCGGCGCGGGTAGCACCTGTGGTATTCGTCTTGCAGCAGGCAATGGCCGTGCCATTGAGATTGGGTATGATGCAGCGCAGGAGCAATTGTACATAGACCGCGGCAAAACGGCCAATCAATCTTTCAATAAGCAATTTGTTGCTATGGCCCGCTACCAAACGCATTTGCCATTGCAGCACAAATCCATTCGCCTGCACCTGTTTTTCGACCACAGCATTGTGGAGTTGTTTGCCAATGATGGCGAAGCCGTAATGACAACCCAATTTTTTCCGGGCAAAGATGAGCAGGGCATAGAAGTCTTTAGCGAGCAGGGAGCATCCACCATAACACAGCTAACGGTTTGGCCTTTGAAATCTATCTGGTGAAAAATAAACGAAAGCCGGAAGCGTCCTGTAACTTTGGCCTCTTTTAATGACAGCCGAAAAATATAAGTGATGAAGTTTAGAAACTTTAAGATGGTGAGCTATGTGGTCTATGGCCGCGGCAGTTTTAACCAACTTGATGAAATACTGGAACCGCAGCGTACAAAGGGCAAGCCGATGATCTTCCTGCTGGATCATTTCTTTGAAGGAAAACCACTGGCCAACCGCATACCATTGCGCGATAATGATGAAATCATTTATGTAGATGTTACTTACGAACCAAAAACAACCTATGTAGATAGCCTCAGCAACCAGCTTAAAGAAAAGTTTGGAAGCATCAGTGGTGTCATAGGCATTGGCGGCGGTTCTGCCATGGACCTGGCAAAGGCCGTTGCATTAATGATGAATAACCCCGGCTCATCTGCAGATTACCAGGGCTGGGATCTCGTTAAAAACCCCGGCGTATACAAGGCGGGTATTCCTACACTCAGCGGTACGGGTGCAGAAGTGTCAAGAACAACAGTGCTTACCGGTCCAACCCGCAAGCTGGGTATGAATTCAGATTTTACACCCTTCGACCAGATTGTACTTGACCCAGAGTTAACCGCTAACGCACCGGCCAACCAGCGCTTCTATACCGGTATGGACTGCTATATACATTGCATAGAAAGTTTGCAGGGCACCTATCTTAATGAGTTCAGCAAGAGCTATGGTGAGAAGGCCCTCCAGCTTTGCCAGAAGGTATTTGTGGAAAAAAACCAGTGGGATGATGAATGCGATGATATGCTGATGATGGCCTCTTATGCAGGCGGTATGAGTATTGCCTACTCACAGGTGGGGGTAGCCCACGCCGTTAGTTACGGGCTCAGCTACTTGCTGGGCACAAAACACGGAATAGGCAATTGCATTGTAATGGACCACCTGCAGGATTATTACCCCGAAGGCGTGAAGGAATTTAAGTTGATGGTAGAGAAAAACAAGATCGACATTCCGCAGGGCATCTGTAAAGGATTGTCTGACGACCAATTTGAGAAGATGATGGATGTATCACTTGGCATGAAGCCGCTTTGGGAAAACGCGCTGGGCAAAGACTGGGAGAAAATAATGACCAGGCATAAATTACGCCGGCTGTACGAGCAACTGTAAATTTTTTTGTGCTGTTTAATACCGGCTGTTAATAATAAAATAAAGGAACCCTCCGGCACCTGCCTACTTTCCATTGCAGTGTCACTACCTTACGTAACCATTCATGCCCGCAGGCATGGATCATACTTCTTTTTTTATCTTTAACCTATGCAGCAAAATAAGTATCTCCGTTACCTGGGTGTACCCGCGCTCTTTGGCACAGAACGTACCAAGGAAATACTGAGCGTAAACCCTACCGCTGCGCCTGAGAGGGAGGAACCGGAAAACGTAGTGGTCTCCATCTTCGATTACACCGCAGAAAATGTGGAGGAACGTAAGCTGGAAAGCGTAGAAGCCTGTTTTGTTTATAAAGAAACGCCTGGTGTTGCCTGGATTAATATCGATGGGCTTCGCAAGCCGGATGTGGAAGCCATCTGTAACCATTTCCAGGTACACCCTTTGGTGATTGAAGATATCCTCAGCATTAACCAACGTCCAAAAATGGACGAGGTGGAAGGCATACTTTTCTGTCTGCTAAACATGCTCTACTACAATGAAAAGAACCGCACGGTAGAAACAGAACAAATCAGCATTGTACTGGGAGAACACTTTGTACTCAGTTTCCAGGAAGATGCCAGCAGGGATGTTTTTGATCCATTACGCAATAAAATAAAAATTGCCAAAAGCCAGGTAAGGCAACGCGGGGCCGATTACCTGCTCTACGCCATGCTTGACATGATTGTAGATAATTATTACCTGGTAATGGAGAAGCTTGGAGAGCAAATTGAACTGGTGGAAGAAGAAGTCATCCGTAACAGCGACACCCGCTCACTGGCAAAAACCAACCAACTCCGCAAAGAGTTGATTGTACTCAAACGTAATATTGCCCCCGTGCGTGAGCTGGTAAACGGATTTATACGGAGCGACAGTGATCTGTTGGAAGACCGTACCACCAAATATTTCAAGGATGTATATGATCACATTGTACAGGCCTTTGATCTTACAGAAAACTACCGTGATATGATGATCAGTATGCAGGATCTCTATATCAACAATGTGAACCTGCGCATGAATGAAGTAATGAAAGTAATGGCCATTGTAACCTGCCTGATGGCGCCGGCTACGGTTATCGGCGGCATCTTTGGGATGAACTTTGATAAGATTCCTTACCTGCACAACGACTATGGCTTTTTTATTGCCGTAATTCTGATGCTGGCCATCCCCGTACTCATGCTGCGCGCATTTAGAAAGCGCGGTTGGTTCTGAGCGTTAGTCTTCTAAGGGTAACTCATAGAAATAATCGGAAATTCTCTTCCAACCATTTTTTTCATACACAGACTGCGCCCTGTAATTATCGTTGCCGGTTTGCAGCATCAGCCATTTGGCACCGGATTCTTTGCCATGCAAGCGGGCGGCATTCAGCATTTGCACTGCAACGCCCTGGTTACGGGCGGCGGCATGTACATAAAGATCATTCAGCAACCATGCTTTCCGCAAGCTAACAGATGAGAAAATGGGGTAGAGTTGTGTAAACCCCAGCAGCTTTCCTTCTTGCTCTGCTATTAAAATAACAGATTCATTCTTCTCTATCCGCTGCAGCAAAAATTTTCTGGCGGCGGCAATATCAGAGGGCTGGTGGTACCAGATCCGGTACAGATCAAACAAAACGGTTAATGCATCAAGGTCTTCCCGGCTGGCCGTGCGAATGGTTATCATGGTAATGGTATTACTGCTTTTTTAAAAGTTGTCACAATATCCGTTCTTCTGCGCAGGTAACATAATGCAATGCGTAAGTTTTAACTTTAATGGCCGCAAGGCCTAAATGAAATTGTATGCAGACAGAATTCATCATTATCATTGTACTCCTGGTCTTACTGTTATTGCTGCTACTGCTCCGGCCCGCAAAAAACAATAACGCTTCATTGCTTACCAGGATAGACCAGTTGCAATCTGGCCTGCGGCAAGATTTTCTGATCAGTCGGCAGGAAGCGGCCGCCCTCTCCCGCGAGAACCGGCTTGAACTGCATGAACGTATCAAAGACTTTATAGCAGAACAGAAAAGCAGTTTTGAAGCATTGAGACAACAGCAACAGCAATTGGCTTCGGGCACCATCGACCAATTGGAAAAGATAAGTCGCCAGGTAGAACAACGCCTTGCTGCAATGGCAGAGCAGCAATTTAACCAGGGACAGTTGCTTAGAGAATCACTGGCCAGCGGTTTTGCCGGCTTTGGACAAACCTTCGATAAAAATGTACAATCATTCAACAGCTTACAAAAGGAAAAATTTGAACAGCTAGACCGCAAACAGCAGCAGCTGATGGACAGTAATGAGAAAAAGCTGGAAGAAATGCGGCAGACGGTAGACGAGAAATTACAAAAAACCCTCAACGAACGCCTTGGTCAGTCTTTTGAGCTGGTAGGCAAACAACTGGAAAGTGTACAGAAAGGACTTGGAGAAATGCAGATCCTTGCGCAGGATGTGGGCGGTCTTAAAAAAGTACTCAGCAATGTAAAGATGCGCGGTGGTATTGGCGAGGTGCAGCTGGCCATGTTACTGGAACAGGTGCTGGCGCCGGAACAATATGAGGCAAACGTAAAAACAAAACATGATTCACATGACCTGGTAGAGTTTGCCATTAAATTGCCGGGGCGAGATGAGGGCAACAGCGTTGTATACCTTCCGGTAGATGCCAAGTTTCCGAAAGATATTTATGAGCAATTGCAGGAAGCTTATGAAACAGCAGACCCGGCGCTGATTGACGCGGCTGCGCGCGTAATGGAAAACGTGATAAAGAAAATGGCCAAAGACATTCGTGATAAATACATTGACGCGCCCAATACCACTGATTTTGCCATTATGTTTTTACCTTTTGAAGGCATCTATGCAGAAATTGTACGCAAGGCCAGCCTGCTGGAAGTATTGCAGCGTGAATACAAGGTGATAGTAACGGGCCCCACTACGTTTGCCGCTATTCTTAATAGTTTGCAAATGGGTTTCCGCACACTGGCCCTGCAGCAACGCAGCAGCGAGGTCTGGAAGATACTGGGTGCAGTAAAAAATGAGTTTGCAAAGTTTGGCGGACTAATGGAGAAGGCGCAGAAGAACCTGCACCTTGCCAGTAGCCAGATTGATGAATTGATGGGCAAGCGCACCCGTGCCATCAACAGGAAGTTACAGGATGTTACTTCGCTTCCGGCGGCAGATACTGAACAATACCTGCCCGGCATCGCCGCAGGCGAAATAGTAGACAAGGAGGATGAGTAGTTGCCTTGGTTTGACATTTTCCATTTTTTCACTTTCATTGTTTTTATACAATGCGTTTATTCAGTGTATTCATCTTCATTAATATTTTGGTGGGCAGCCACCATGCGCTTGCACAATCGTGGATAAGGATCAACCAGCTTGGTTACCCCGCCAATGGAACTAAAGTAGCCGTTTGGGTGTCTAAAGAAATGTCTATGCCAGACAGTTTTGTGTTGAAGGAGGCTAAGAGTAACCACATTGTATTTGCTTCGGGTACGGGAAAATCATATGGTGCATACGGCCCATTCAATGCCAGTGCGCGATTATCATTTACCAGTTTTGCAAAGCCCGGCCATTACTTTATTGCCTGCGGCGATGCCGTATCGCCGGTGCTTACGATTGGTGACGAGGTGTACGATGGAGCGGCCGATTTCTCCTTGCGCTACCTGCGCCAGCAACGCAGCGGGTTTAATCCTTTCCTGAAAGACTCTTGTCATACCGGTGATGGTTACACGATGTATGGCCCCATGCCAGACAGTACACATATAGATGTATCCGGTGGCTGGCATGATGCCACGGATTATCTTCAATATATTACTACCTCTGCCAATGCCACCTACCACCTGCTGGCAGCTTACAGAGATTTTGGTAATGTGTTTTCAGATCAACACGCTGCCAACGGACTGGCCGGTACCAACGGCGTTGCAGACGTACTGGATGAAGCAAGGTGGGGCCTTCAATGGCTGTTAAAAATGCATCCGCAGAAAGACTGGCTGTTTACACAACTGGCAGACGACCGGGACCACGCTGGCTTCAGGCTGCCCAACCATGATTCTGTAGACTACGGGCTGGGCAAGGGCAGGAGCCGGCCGGTATATTTTGCCACCGGCCAACCACAGGGCTTAGGGAAGTATAAGAATAACAGTACGGGCCTCGCCTCTGCGGCAGGTAAGTTTGCAAGCGCCTTTGCGCTGGGCGCCCGGGTATACAAAACAACGGATACAGGTTTTGCCCACCTGCTAACAACCAAAGCATTGTCTGCTTACCAACTGGGCATTAATAAACCCGGCGTTACACAAACAGCCCCCAACCGAGAACCCTATTTTTATGAAGAGGAAAATTGGGCAGATGATATGGAACTGGCAGCCGCCAATCTCTACCGGCTGACGGAGCGCCCTGCTTATTTTGAACAATCTCTTCAATACGGGGCGGCTGAAAAATATACGCCCTGGATGGGCGCTGATACCGCAAAGCATTACCAGTGGTACCCGTTTCACAATTTTGGACATTATGAACTGGCTAAACAATCTGATAAAAAGACCCGGGCAATGCTGGCTGGTTATTACAAAATGGGGATAGATCGCGTGTGGAAAAAAGCACAGGGCAATGCTTTTTACAGGGGTGTTCCATTTATCTGGTGTTCCAATAATCTTACAGTGGCCTTTGGTATTCAGTGTTACTTGTACCGGAAGCTGAGTGGCGATCAGCAATACAGGGAGCTGGAACAGGCTTGTATTGATTGGTTGCTGGGTTGCAATCCCTGGGGCAAATCGATGATCTACGGGCTGCCCGCCAATGGCAATACGCCCTTGCATCCGCATTCTTCACTATCGCTATTGAACCATTATGATTTGGACGGCGCCATGGTAGACGGTCCCATTGCCGGTAGCATCTACAATAACCTCCGCGGCCTGAAACTCTATAACGATGATGCATATGCGCAGTACCAGTCGGCAGTGGCAGTGTATCATGATGATGCGGGCGATTATAGCACCAATGAACCCACCACAGATGGCACCGCCAGCCTGGTGTACCTGCTGGCAGCCGCGCAGTCCATGGCGCATGCAGCACCACCGTTGGCCGGTATGATGTATGATCATGGCGCTATTGTGCGCGGCGATACCGCATCTAAAAAGCTGGCGCTGGTATTTACAGGAGATGAATTTGCGGATGGTGGCGCCTTCATTGCAAAAAGTTTACAGGAAGCCGGTGTGAAAGCTTCATTTTTCCTTACCGGCAGGTTTTACCGCACAAAGTTGTTTGCGCCCGTTATCAATAAATTGCAGCAAGAGGGGCATTATCTGGGCGTGCATTCTGACAAGCATCTTTTGTATTGCGATTGGAGCCGAAGAGACAGCCTGCTGGTGACGAAGAAAACATTTACAAATGATCTGCTGCAGGCATACAAGGAATTAAAGAAACGCGGGATAACCACCGCGCGGGCAGGTGTTTTTCTCCCCCCTTATGAATGGTACAATGATAGTATTGCTGCTTGGACAAAGAACCTGGGCCTGCAATTGGTTTCCTTTACGCCCGGCACACGGAGCAATGCGGATTATACCTACCCC
>DATJGC010000180.1:0-6331 GCA_035495345.1 Chitinophagaceae bacterium
AGAACTTACCCAGCTCAAGGTTGGTAGCGGCATCAAACTGTGAGAGGTTATCTCTTGCACGTTCATTTACGCGTTGATCAAGGTTGCCAAAACCCACGCCTTTAAAACTGCCGGAGAGCGTGAGTGTACCAAGGTCTGCCAGCTTTACGTCTACGCGACCGAGCGCGGCCCATCCACCTTTTTCATTGAGGTCAGACAAACGCAGTTCATTAAACCATACTTCTGTACAAAGGGTTTCCTGGCCAATATTCTGTACGCCAAGGAACATACCGCGTACTTCACCCAGGTTAGGATTACCCAATATAGCATAGCTTTTGCCGTCTGCATCTGTTTCACGGTAATAAGAAGTAGGCTGGCTGAGGTTGTTGCGTTTTATCTTCAGCTGTATCAAACGCTGAAGGTTAAGCGCTAATTCATTTTCTGTGGGCCAGATGCGGGCAGGGTCTGTAGCGTTGTAAGAAGTTTTGGTAAGCGGTATTTTTATTTCGTAGTAATTGCTCACAAAATCACTGCCCAGTCTTATCACTGCTACCAGTGCGCCAGGCTGCAATCCATCTATAGCACCCCGGCCTTCTGCGTGTATGAACATAGAAAGGGTGCCGTACTGGCGCAAATCCAGGTTGAATGTTTTAAATACGCCACGGGCATCAGTTTTTTGCAGGTTGCAGATTTGCAGGCTCATGCTCTGTTCATTCTGGAACAGGTTTACGTTGTTATTGCTGAGTAGTTGCTGGCGTTCAATACCAGGCGGTGTAACATAGGGAACGGGTGTTCTCTTGCTGTTTTCTTCTATGTTTACGGCCAGTACATTAAATTCTGTTCCTGAATTAACCGGCACATTGGTATAGGCGCCGGTGGTATCAATTTTAAAAGTGAAATTTCTCCATTGGTTGCGCACCAGTTCAAACTGTGCAAAGCGGCATACTACAGAATCTTCAAAGCCGGTCATAAACATACGGATGAAGCGGATAGACTTAAAGTCTGGGATATTGCCCACTTTCTTCTCATACTCATCAATGGGTACGCGAAACAGGTACCAGTTTTCTGGTTTGCCATTGGGTATATTGGGCGTAAAGGAGCGTTTGTCTGTAATAAAGTTTTGTCCAACCGTAAATTGCCCGGGCACTAAATTGATACGGTATTGAAAATATTCTTCCAGTTCATTGAGTGTATTGTCTCGGTTAAGATCTTCCTGGTCTGGGTACAGGGTGGCCGCCGTGGTAATGGTGGCGCTGGCATCTGCAATGGGTGAGTTACCCTGGGGGCTGTTGATATTCTTATAACGGGCAAGGATATTCGCAGATTGCGCGTCGTAAGAAGCATCGCGGTAATTCTTAAAATCATCGCTGGAAGGGTCTGCAAGCGCCTGCTGGTATACCGGAGAACCCACGCCGAATATATTGCCGATAGAAGTGAGGTAGGCATTGAACTTTGCTTTCTCTGCATCATCGCCCAGGCCATCAAAGCCTACGTCCTGGAAGGGACGGTCTGCAGGGTCATTGCTAAAGGCAGCCGTTACCTGCAGGGGGTTGGCCGGCACATTGCCCCAGACAGAGCTATTGTCTACAGACGCATTGCCGGTGGCACCGGGTAGTCCGTTTTCAAACTGGCGGCGCCCATCGCGCAGCACATCTTCTGAGATATTACCAAGGTTGATATAAAACTGGCCGCCGGTGCTGGCTGGCTTTGTAAGAAAAGGGTCCTGCATCCAGAATTCAATGTATTCTACGTTGCTGGTTTCAAAATCTGTTTGGTCGATGGCACGCATGATACCGCCCCAGCGCGTTTTTGGATTTTGAAGACGGCCGTTTGGTGCCACACTGCCTGCGCGTGCATCAAAATTATAGGGTCCACGTTCAGTAGGGTAGAAGGCAAGGTCAAAGGTTACAAGCTGTGCCTGTCCGTAATCGATAGATTTGGTAGGATAAATTTCCTGCTGGTTAATAGCGCGTATGCGCGGGTCAGAAAAATCCTGGTAACCTTTTACAGGGTTATTAGCACCCTTTGCATCCTGCAGGTTGGGTTCAATATTGTACCAGGCCAGTTTTGCACGGTTGTAGCCATAGGCAAGATCATTGCTGAGGGCCGACTCGGGGAAGAGCCCGTTGTTCTGTGGTGTGGAAGCCAGTGTCCAGCTGATCAATGGAAAACGCAAATCAATATTGCTGGTGGCGCCTTCAAAGTCGTCTATATAAATAGAACCGCTGGTGCCCTTGCCAATCTGCGGGGGGTGACC
Organism: Chitinophagaceae bacterium; assembly: GCA_035495345.1. Lineage (GTDB taxonomy): Bacteria > Bacteroidota > Bacteroidia > Chitinophagales > Chitinophagaceae > JACMLD01. The sequence continues at coordinate 2,237 of DATJGC010000180.1, forward strand.
GGGTTTCAGCGCGGCCATTTCTCCATAGGCCTGTATGGTACTCATTTCAGTGCTATGGTAGCCGGGTAATTTATCGAGCCATCGCGTAAGCTTTGGAAATTCTGAGCGGTAATTAAAATCGAGCCCATACATGGTGTTGCGAATGGGGTCTCCATCGCTGGTGCTTACTTTACTGAAGTAGGGTCGTTCACCCATTTTCACCATTTGTCCGCCAATACTAAATGATTCTTTGGCCGTATTGGTTACCTGGTAATCTAATCGCAAACCCAGGTAGTTTCTTTGTTGCAGTCCAAAGCCGGCATTGTTTTCAAACTGAACGTTTACCGGTACGCCTGAGTTAACAATGGCCTGGTTGAGAATGCGTACGGTACCAAGACCGTAGTCTACAGAATAGTCGATGCCTTCTTTTAGTATGGTGCCACCGGCACTAACGCTAACGGACCCCTGCGGAACGTTAAACGCACCAAGCGAAATTTCCGAAGCAGAATTGCCCTTGGCTTTACCGCTGATGATAAACCTGTCAAGGTTGGCGTAGGTTTTTGCAATTTCTTTTATGGTATCGTAGAGGGGATAATAGACATATTGATCTATGACAGATTGCGGGCTTCCGTTGAAAGCCCGCTGCTGCAGATCTCGCCCAAAGGGTTCCAGCAACGGAAATACAATTCTTGCCTGTTGGGAGAAAATGGTTCGTCCTTCAATATAATCAAAGATGCCATCCGGCTGGGGGTCATTGCGCGTGTTGAGGGTATCCAACCGTAAGATCTGTAAGAGGGGTACACCGTAACGCGGCCCTTCAGGCAGGTAGCGTTTAGTACCCAGGCTGGGCTGCTCATACAGGATATTAAGCATAAAGTCTGCCGGCTGAACGCCACTGAGGTAACTACCATCGCGTGTTTTAAGTACATACACGTTTTTCATCATCAGGTCCCAAAGCGGAAGATTGGGGCGCTGAGAAGTAGCTTTCAATAATTTCAGGAACAGTACTTTTTGATTACCTGTTTTTGCTGCGGTGGTATCTGGCGGTACATCCTGTGAAAATTCACCCACCTGGTAGATCTTTCCATTATAGCTATAGCGGAACGCAATGCCCAATACTTCGTCTGACTGCAATGGCTGGCTTAGTGAAAGATAGCCCACCTGAGAATCAAAATAATAATCAGAGGGGAGCAGCTTGCGTGCAAATGTTTTTTCAAAATCCTGCACGGGGGTTAAACCGAGTGCATTTAGTTTGGACGTTACAAACGAAGATTGCCGGCTGATGGGGTCATTGATGATATTACGGTACAGGTCATTTACATCATTGTCTGGCAATCCAAACTGTAAACGTTTATAGGGTTTCACATTGGGGTTGTAGGCAGAGTCTTCGCCAAGGTCCATCAGGCCTACCACATCGCGGGTTTCGGTGGTAGAACCGTTCCTGTTGGTTACCCACACTTCCATTTGTAAGACCTGCACGCGTGAAACAACGGCGGGCAGGCTGGCCAGTACATTGTTATAATTTTTACGAAAGTATTGCGCCAGCAGGAAGTGTCGGTTCTCTTCATAATCGTCTGCACGAAATTCAAAGAGGTTGGATGCAGACCCGCCCTGCAGGCCCAAGCTCTGCCGTTGAGAACGCTGGTTGGCCAGTACCGCCGTAACGTTGAGCTTACCAAACTGCAGTTGTGTCTTTATACCAAAGAGTTGTTGTGCGCCTTGTATAAGTGTACCCTTGGTAGAGAACGACACGTTACCGGCTTCTATGCGTTTGATGATTTCATCATTGGTGCCGCTGTAATCCAGTTTCAGCTGGTTTTCAAAATCAAAGGTGGCCTGTGTATTATAACTGATGGGCAGGCGCATTTTATCACCAATATTGGCAATCACGCTCAGGTTGGCGTTCATGTCAAAATCAAAGCCACCGCTTTTGCGTGCGCGTTCGGGCAGGGTGGGGTTCTTGATGTTCTGGCCCTGGTAGCCTGCAATGATGTCTACGCTTCCCTGCGGTTTTATTTCAATTTTGCCGTTGCCAAAGATGCGGTTGAAGAGGTTATCTGTAACACTGAGTTTTGGTTTCAGCATTTTTTTGTTGAGACCGCTGAGCACGTTGGCGCGTTTCCTGAAATACTCGTTCTCGTCCTGTTTGCCGCGTAGACGGGTATATTCATCAAGCGTGAGGTAAGTAGGCTTGCGGTAATAGCTATTGCCTACTTTTTCAACAATATAATATTGACGGGTACGCGGGTCGTACTCAATAGAGTCTTTGATATTGGCGGGGTCTTTAAGGTCGAAGGAAGCCCTGCCGGGGTTAGAAAGTTTATCGCCTCTTCTGTCTGTAATAGGGTATTTAAGAGAATCGGTAGGCCGGGTTTGTGCAATAGCAGTCATGTTGCTGCCCAACATAAGCGTTAGTAAAGCAGCAAGTGTGGTTACCGTGGTCCTGTGTACTATTGAAGAGAATAAAACAACCAAGCTATGAAAGCAACATTAGTTAGGTAGATGTCAGGTCAATAGGCTTACAAAATTTTCAGTGCTTTTTTGATGATGTCTTCTATTTTTTCTCCGGCCGGGGAGGCATCTATTACTTTTTTTACTGCCAGTTCTGCAGCATTTCTTCCAATACCCAATGCCAGTAATGCATTTAACGCATCCTGTTCTAAACTATTGTTTACCAGCGAGGCTATATTTGTTTCATTTACCTGTTTGCTCAGTTTGTCTCTTAGTTCCAGCACCACCCTTTCAGCGGTTTTTCTGCCAATGCCTTTGATGCTTTCAAGCTGTTTCACATTGCCCTGTACAATGGCCCTGCTGATCTCGTCTGGCTTCATTGAAGAAAGCATTACCCTTGCGGTGCCGGCGCCGATGCCGTTTACGGCTATCAGCTGCGTAAAGAGTTCTTTTTCTTTTAGATCTGAAAAACCATAGAGTATCTGCGCATCCTCGCGTATATGAAGATGGGTATACAGCTGTCCGCCCGTCAATGCCTGGATACTGGAATAGGTATTAAGGCTGATTTGTACCTCGTACCCTACGCCATTTACATCTACTATCACTGATGCGGGCGTTTTCTGTACAAACTGGCCTTTCAAAAACGCGATCATGGCCGCAAAATAAGGCAAATAGCAGGTGAAGATGGTCATAAAAATAAAAAATGTGAACAATTCATATGTTGCATTGCATGGCTTTGGCGTTACAGAATGGTTGTTATTGCAGCGTGCAAGTGTCATTTTAAAGAAGCAGTTGTGTTAAGACAACCCAGCAACATTTGCGTATTTGCCATATTTATCAGGATATTACATGCTTGTATTTCCTACTTTTACCGAAATTTAGATGTCATATATGAACCAACCCATCACGGCGGCCATTACAGCCATTGGCGGCTATGTACCTGAAGACAAGCTTACAAATTTTGACCTGGAGAAAATGGTGGACACCTCTGATGAATGGATTCAAAGCCGGACCGGGATTGTGGAAAGAAGGATTTTAAAGGGCGAAGGCAAGGCTACCTCAGATCTTGCGGTGCCGGCGGTACTGGAACTTTGCAAAAAAAGAGGCATTGATGTTACGGAGATAGATTGCATGATTGTGGCAACGGTAACCCCTGACATGGTTTTCCCGGCCACGGCCAATATCATTTGTGACAAGGCAGGCGCTATCAATGCCTGGGGTTTTGATATGGGCGCCGCCTGTTCCGGCTTTTTGTATGCGGTAACCACGGGGGCCAGTTTTATTGAAAGCGGCAGGTATAAAAAAGTAGTAGTAGTGGGCGCCGATAAGATGAGCGCCATTGTTGATTATTCTGACCGCAATACCTGTATTCTTTTTGGCGATGGCGCCGGTGCCGTATTGTTGGAACCCAATACCGAAGGACTGGGCATAAAAGACAGTATTTTAAAAAGCGATGGCAGCGGCAGAAATTACCTGCACATGAAAGCCGGCGGATCGCTAAAGCCCGCTTCCGTTGAAACCGTTACCAGGAAAGAACATTATGCTTACCAGGAAGGCCAGGCAGTATTCAAGTTTGCGGTAAAAGGCATGGCCGATGTAACCGCTGAATTGTTACAACGCAATAATCTCACCGGCGAAGACATTGCCTGGCTGGCACCGCACCAG
>DATJGC010000181.1:0-16309 GCA_035495345.1 Chitinophagaceae bacterium
TTCCTGCCGGCTGGCGAAGGGCGTTTTGCGGAAACCCTGGCGTATCCAACGCAGGCCGGCTCCCAGTATCAGACCATCGTCTGCATTAAAGCCCGCCGTTAGCAGGGGTGCCGTTTTATTGTAACGATCTGTCAACTGTACTGCGCTGTTGGAGGCCGCACCACTGCGTTTAATATGTACAGGCCCGGTCTCTCCGGTATAATTACTGGTGGTATCACCCTCGTACACATGTACTTTGCGCAGGTACCTGGCCTTGCCGGAAAACGCATAGGTTTTATCGGAAGCGCCGTCAGCAATCAGCCTTATTTTTATAGGAGAATGATTGTTGCGGATGATAACTTTGTCTTCTCCGCCAAAAAGATAAATACGCAATTCATGGGTGATAGCGGGGTCAAATGTTCTGCTGTACAAAAGTTTTGTCAGCTCATCCTTTTTTGAAATTTTGTATACGGTTAATTGCAACTGCCCATTCTATGTATCCGTAATGGTAAGCTGCTCATTCTTATCTGAGAATATTATATCCACGTCTTTACTCAGGAACCTGAAGTACTGTGGCATGGCACGCAGCAGATCCTGCCGGCGGCTTTTGAGTTGTGAGGCCAGCCTGTCGTGGGCCTGTGCATATACAGCGGGCGGTAATTTGCTGAGCGCGGCTTCAATAACCGAATCATTTAGCAAACGGACGGCGCGGTCAGTGCTCTGCAGCCATTCGTCATAAGACAATGCATTGGTAAATATGCCATCTATATTTCGCGCGTTAAAGTTGAAGGTGTTTACATTCCTTATTTTGCTTCCAAAGCCCTGGAACTTGGGCATCAGCCAGGGCAGGGACAGGATGGAAGGAAACAAGCCTTCGTTTACGTAGAATACCTGGTCGCGATCCCTGGGCACAGGAATATATTTCTTGTCTTTGCCGCTGTCTGTATCTACCCATCTCCACTGGTCGCCATGGCGGTCCCAATCTCCGATGAAGATATCCTGTGTGCGGGCGGTCAGAAATGCGTGCTGGTCAATGGCATTGTCGTTATCGTCTTTTAGTTTCTCCTGCATTTTGAGGGTAGAAGAAGATTTGCCCAGCGGCTCCCTTTCTTCAAACAGCATTATTTTATTCGCAAAGTCGCGACTGTAGATGCCTAATTTTTTATCCGGCGCCACATATACAAGGCTGGGGTTGGCATGGGGTACACCCAGCGCATCTGAAAATACAGGCACTATCATGGGCGCGTAGGGAAAGATAGCGGAGACATTATCATGCAGCAGGTCTGATGCCAGGGTTTGGCTGAGTGCTTGTGGCAACAGCGCATCCGGGAATTTATCAATGCTCCTGAACACCCATTCTTTTTTGTCTTTGTCTTCCAGCCGGAGCGAGTGCGTTTGCATACCGCCGCCGATTTCTGTGGGCTTAAGATCGGTTGCAGAAAGCCGCAGGATAGGAAGCTTAGTGGGTATCTTCCAGATGTTGCGGTAGTTTTCTCCCAGCATGCGGCGGTGAAAGCCGCTGACGCTGTCGAAGGTTGTTATCAGCGGGGTTTGTATGCTATCTCCTGTTAAAGGCGTTTCGTTAAAAAGTTCATCGGCTAACGGTGGGGCATATGCGCGCTGGTAGGCAAAAGAGGGAATGGCCTTACCCGCAGCGGTGGTTCTGAATTGTAAACGCGTGCTGTTATCTGGCAAGAGGTCGGCAATGGAATAACCGGTACTATCTGCCGCGTACAGGCTTCCCTTTCCTTTTTTCACGCGCGCTTCATCGGCACCGCCGCCGCTGACTACCTGTAATACGGCACCCTGTATCAACTGAAGGTTGTGATCATGCCCGGCTACATGAATGACATTGGGGTGTTTAGACAGAATTTCATTTACAGAAAGCTTCATGTCTTTGTAGAGTACATTATCAATATCGCCGTAAGAAGGAAAGGTTTTGCGTGCAATGGTATAGAGCGTACCAACAACGGGCAGGGGCAGGTAAAGATTATCCTGCAAATCAGTGAGCGGAAAAAGGTGTTGCTTAAACGAGAAATAACCACCATGTTCGCCGTAAGAAGCAAAGGGGTGGTGCGTGGCAAAGATGATGGTTCGGTGGCTGTTGCGCCTTACAATGTCTTCCAGCTTGCCCAGCACATCTCGTTTTGTTTTGCAATCACAATCAGACTTATCGGTATGTTTATTATACGGGTAGAGCCACCATTCAGAATCCATGGCCACCACTACAAGGTTATCATTGATGCGCATTTCATACGGACCGGGGCAGCCATCTTCGGGTATGATGTGCACCAGCGAATCCTGCAGGTGATTGATAAAGGCGGTAGTGGCCCGCATTTTCTGGTAGCCTGCCGGGCCGTTGTTGTCCCAGTCATGGTTGCCGGGTATAAAATAAACTGGTATGCCGGCTTTTCTAAAGCCTTCATACTGTGATTGCAGAATGGCAATGGATTGCTCCCTTGCCGCACCGTTTAACTCAATGCCTTTCTGGTAGATATTATCACCAAGATAAAGCACCACGGTTTTGCCGGGGATGGCTTGTTGCAGGGCATCCTTTAGAACGGCCTGTTGTGCGTCATTGATACGACCGGCATCGCCAATCAGCAGCAGCCGGTATTGAATGGAATCCTGGCCAATGCCATGCAGCCAGCAGCACATGACAAGCCAGAAAAGCAGTGAAGGTTTCTTCATCATTAAGCATGGTTTATGCAGCCAACTATTGCCTGTTTACAATTCATTTATTTCTTCTGGTAGTTAAATTTCACAATGGTAGCATCGGCAGCATTGCCCATCTCGTTAGAGATATAAAGATTGCCCGCTTTGTCAAACGCAATGCCTTCGGGCTGATTAAAGAGTACGGGGCCTAAAGGGTAGGTACGCACCAGCTTCCAGTTTGCATCTGTTATCACCAGCAGTTTGTTTACTGAGGAGACGATATACCATTCGCCGGTGATAGGATGTTTTGCCATGGCAGAGGGCCTGAACTTTTTACGTCCTTTCTTTTCTGCGTTTTCATTGGCCTGGTCTTCTACAGAAAACTCTCCTGTCCGGGTCAGTTTGCCATCGGCTGCCACGGAAAGGGTATAGCCGGTTACAGATTTTTCGCCTTTGTCATCCTTGCAGCTTTTGCACAAGACATAGAGCTGGTGGGTTTTCTCGTCTGCATACATGGCCTCATATTCACCTTTGTCTAAGAGATTATCCTGTTCTGTGGCCTCTACTTCCTCTGCATGAATGGCAGTCAGCGGAAAATTAAAAAAGCTGCCATCGCTGCGCAGCAGGAAGATTTGTCCGCTGCAAATGGCTACATCTTCATAGTCTCCGTTGGTACCAAATTTAATATGTTTTGGTTCCTTATCACCAAAATGGAAGTAAAAAAGCCTTCCTTCTTCATCCTGTTCTGCATACACGGTATCTGCATTGCCATTTAGAAAGGTGATACCTGAAATTTCATCCAGCACGGGCGGCATTCTAAAGACCTGGGGTTTTGCATGCGCGTACCCGGGCAGGTCAAACTTTTCTGCGGGTTGCGAGCAGGCAACAATGGTAAGCTGTAAAATCATTACAATGACAAAGGCGGATCTGTTGTTCATAAAGTAGTGGTTGGTATTGTTTTCAAAAAATCACGGATGGCTGATTGAGAAGGAGGTAAGCCGTTACTGGTAAGCGGAACATTAATGGCGGGCGCGGCAATGGCATTGCCCTGCACTGTATCGTTCAATTGTAGCTGTATCATTTCCTTTAACTGCCGTTTTATTGCTTCATCGTACACCGGGAAACACACTTCTATGCGCCGGTATATATTTCTGTTCATCCAGTCTGCTGAGCCCAGGAATACCTGTTCATGGCCTCCGTTGTGGAAAACAAATACCCGGCCATGTTCAAGGTACCTGTCAACAATGCGGTTCACGGTAATATGCTCGCTAACGCCGGGCAAGCCAGCCTGCAGGCAGCAGATGCTCCGCACCAGTAATTGTACGCGCACACCCGCAGCAGACGCTTCATATAATTTGCCGATAAGCTTCTTTTCCTCCAGGTTATTCATTTTTATGATAATGCCTGCCGGCTGGCCCTGTTTGGCCAGGCTGATTTCATTGTCTATCAGATCAATAAACCTGTCTTGCAAATTAAATTGTGCCACCAGCAGTTGTTTAAAGGAAATCTCTTCCTTACTGGCAGGTTTGCGGCGCTTTGTCAGAAAAATAAAGAGGAGTTCCAGCTCGCGTACCAGGCCGGGCGCGGTGGTCAGTAAAATATGGTCTGTATAAAAACGGGCGGTAATTTCGTTCAGGTTGCCGGTGGCCAGTAATCCGAAGTACCTGACCCGGTGACCGCTTTTTTTCTTTACCAATGCTACTTTGGCGTGTACTTTCAACGCGGGTATGCTGTTGATGATGCTGATGCCGGCCGCCTTCATTTCTTTAGACCAGTGCAGGTTATTGCTTTCATCAAAACGGGCCTTCAGTTCAATAAATACCGTTACTTTTTTTCCATTGCGCGCTGCCGTTATAAGGGCATTTACAATGCGTGAATCACCGGCCACGCGGTAAAGTGTTACATAAATTTCTTCCACGCTTTGGTCTGTGGCGGCTTCGTTAAAAAAACGCAGCACCGGTTGGTAGCCCTGGTAGGGAGTATGCAGCAGGCAATCCTGTTTTTCAATATACGCAAATACTGCATCCGCAGCATCTATAGCATTGGGCAATGGAGGCTGTGGTGGGTAATACAGGCTGGCCTGTTGCAACGGAAGGCTGCCAAGATCTTTCAGGTTATGGTAGTGGCCGCCTTCCACCCGGTTATCGGGTGAGAGGCCCAGTTTTCCTGTAAGCCATTCCAGGTGTTGCAGATCTATTCCGGGTTCATATAAAAAGCGGGTGGCGCTGCCATCATCCCTTTTGGCCAGTTTTTTCTCAATCTTTGCGGCCAGGTCGCCCTCGTATTCGTCCGCCAGGTCAAGTTCTGCATCCCTGGTAACTTTAATATTCCAGGCGCCTGTAATGATATAGTCCGGAAACAGCAGCGGCAAACAATGCCTGATGATATCTTCCAGGAAAATAATGTAAGAGGTATTGTTATGAAGGGTACTAAAGAAGCGCGGCAACTGTGCGGATGGAACGGTTAGGAGGAAGAAAAGTTCCTTGCCTTTGCGGTTTCTGCAAACCACCACCTGGTACAAGGCATTACTTTTTGGAAAAAAGCTGGCCGTGGGTTTGGTGAGTGGTATGATCTGCAGAAAGGTCAAGACAGACCACTGAAAATAGGCTTTCACTTCTGCATGGATCTCTGCCGGCAACGGAGTATTGTACAACAGCAATATATCCTGGGCTTGCAGCGCAGGAATCAATTGCGTGCGCAGTATCATGCCAAAACGTTGTTGTTGTTCAGCAATCATCTGCCTTGCGCGCTCCAGCAACCGGTCATTTTCAGGCGCCTCATCATGTTTTACCTGGTGCAGCAGCATGATGGCCGGCATACGCACGCGGTAAAATTCATCCAGGTTGGAGGAAAAGATAGAAAGAAATTTAAAACGCTCCATCAACGGAACATGCTCTCTTGCGGCCTCCTCCAGTACGCGGCCGTTAAAGGATAACCAGGTAAGGTCCCGGCTAAGAAATGGTGTTTGCATCAGGCATGGTTAACCGAAAAATATAATGGCTATTCCAAAGGCAAGAACAGATACAATGAGTGTGAACATGAATATGGTGTACGAAATGCGGAGTAATTTATATTTATGGCCAAGTACGATACCCTGTGAATGGATATCGCGGATGAGGCTGGCATATAAAAAATCGCCATCATTCATTACCCGTTTCATACCGTCGTAATAATGTTCAAAATCCATTTTATAAAAATTGCCAAAGAATAGCAGGTTCACAGATTTATTCTGTAACTGTTCAGGAGCAAAAGAACCGCCCGGAATTTTTGGCCGGGTAGCCAGTACAGAAAATATCACCGCGGCAACACTGCCAGACAGCAGCATCAGCGTTGGAATAATCAGGTTTGAATTTGTTTCCAGCCTTCTGGCCATTAAACCCAGCACCACGGAAAGAATAATGGAGTTTACAGAAATCATAATATTCGCCTTGCTGTCTGCCATATCACTCAAACGCTGGTGGTTGGCCGATGCCACGCGGAACATGGTTTCTATACCCCTTGTTGGCCGCTCCGCTTTTTTCTGTTTTGCTGGCCTGGCTTCCGGTGCCGGTGCGGGCGTAGCAGCCTGGACGGGTGTATTAGAGATCACATAATCACCGGCAGGCGGGGCAATTAAGGTATCGGGTGCCGGATCTTCTCCCTGTTGTTTCTTTAACAGCCTGTCAAGGTTCTCTTGTTTTTTCTGATCAAGCAACAGCCTGCAATAATCTGTATGAAAATGATGCGTTTGAAATAAAATGATGGTTCCCCGGCGCCATTCTTTCTTGTCTATCGACTTCCCCTTGGTTTCTTCCATCTCTTTGCGCATCCGTTTGTTCAGCGCAATAAAATTATCGGTGCCTAAATGAAAAAGGTCGCCATCACACACTATCTGTTCCAAAAGATTTGCCGGGCGTTGCGGCATCTGCGTGGCCATGATGCAGCCTTTTACCTGCTCACGCGTGGGTTCATCTACGCCATGGTCTGATAAAAAAGCATCCGCCATGTTGGCACCCTGTTGCTCATGCCCGCGGGCTTCTCCCGTATAATACCCCATATCGTGAAACCAGGCGGCGCTTATTACCACAAAAAAGTCGTGTTCATTTAACTGGTAGTGGTTACCAATCTTGTTTACGGCCGCCACCACATTTTCTGTATGCACCTTGTTGTGATAGGGTAAGGGGTGGGGTACGTTCTTTTCAAAGTAATGATTGATAAATTGTTGTGTTTTTTTGGCTAACAGGGGATAGTCCATCATTGAGTGACTTTATTATTTTTTTCTGGCTTGCTGCGTTTATATTGATGGTATTTACCACAAACAGCAGGCTATGTCTTGTACAATTATTCTGCCGCAAATAACCGGTCTGCCGCGTATGATTGCCGCCGCAATGGTTGCCGCGTTTATGCCGATAGCGCTGCCAGTTGTTCTTGTATCAGCTGCAGCAAATCACGGTCAACGGCCGGCATCGGTCCTGCAGCCATCGCCTCCATGGATACTGCCCTGTAAAGGCCTTCTTCATCCGGTTCAAAAAGCAGATCAGTATCCTTTACCGTTATTTTAAACCGGTGGATATAACCCTGCAGCAGTAACTGTGCGGGCAGCTGCAGCGTTTCGCCTTTATAAAGCACGGATAATATAAATGGTTCAGTCATTTTCTAGCATTGTTGCCGGTAATCTCCGGCACAATACCCGCCAGGGAATTGTCCGTGAAATCGTTTTCATAAATAAATGGCGTTGCCGGCTTGCCTTTTCGGGTTAAAAATATCAATTTTAACTGGTAATACAGCCTTTACCAACAGTTGATCCATCCACCTCAAAATCAATGAACATGCATCCTGATACTATCACTGCCGCCCCGTTAAAAAGCCTCGACGAGTGGGAAGAAGATCTTTTGCGCCGTTATCCTGACCCTGAAGCCATTGCTACCGATAAATCTACCGAAGCCTATCGCAACTATGATACTCCTGAGCGTGATACGGTAAAAGAATTCTACCGCCTCAACCATACCTACCAGACCTATGATTTTGTGCAGCAGAAAAGGGCCGACTACCTCAAATTTGATAAAAAGGAAATGCCCGTATGGGATGCCTTCCAGTTTTTAAACCAGCTGGTAGACGATTCTGACCCTGATACGGATCTCGACCAGTTTCAGCATCTCCTGCAAACATCTGAAGCCATCCGCAGAGACGGCCACCCGGACTGGATGGTGCTTGTAGGCCTCATGCACGACCTTGGCAAGGTGCTTTGTTTATTTGGCGAACCACAATGGGCCGTAGTAGGCGATACCTTCCCCGTTGGCTGTGCCTATTCAGACAAAATAGTCTTTCCTGAATTTTTTAAAAATAATCCTGATTACCAGAACCCCGCCTACAACACACAACTCGGTATTTATGAAAAAGGCTGCGGACTGCGCAATGTAAATATGTCCTGGGGGCACGATGAATACATTTACCAGATCATGAAGGGCCGTATCCCGGAAGGTGGATTGTACATGTTACGCTACCATTCTTTCTACGCCTGGCACCGCGAGGGACAATATGAGTACCTGCTGGATGATCACGATCGGGATATGCTGAAATGGGTGCAATTGTTCAACCCGTACGACCTGTATTCCAAAAACCCCACGCCGCCCAACTGGACTGAATTAAAACCATATTATGAAGGGTTGGTAAAAAAGTATTTGCCGGAGACGATCAAGTTCTAAGGCTTCAAATTCAAAATTCAAAAGTAAAAAGTAAAAAGGCTTTTGCTGGGTTTGTTTCACGCAGCGATACAGCGAAGCAGCGGGCGCGCCCTCTGTTAGCTCCGCTAGCTCTACGCGAAAAAATATACCAAGCAAAAGCCCTTTTCTCTTTTCCTCTTTTTCTCTCTTAGCCCCCTTTTTCTCTTTCCCCCTCTTAGCCTCTGTTAGCTCTGATAGCCCTGCGCGAAAAAATATACCAAGCAAAAGCTCTTTTCTCTTTTCCTCTTTTTCTCTCTTAGCCCCCTTTTCCTCTTTCCCCCTCTTAGCCCTCTGTTAGCTCAGCTAGCCCTGCGCGAAAAAATATACCAAGCAAAAGCCTTTTCTCTTTTCCTCTTTTTCTCTCTTAGCCCCCTTTTTCTCTTTCCCCTCTTAGCCTCTGTTAGCTCAGCTAACCCTGCGCGAAAAAATATACCAAGCAAAAGCCTTTTCTCTTTTCCTCTTTTCCTCTCTTAGCCCCCTTTTTCTCTTTTTACCTCTTAGCCCTCACAAAGACAAAAGAAACTTCCTCATTTCCTCGGTATCATAGTTAGCAATGCCTTCATGTTTTTGCCGAAGCCTGCCCTGCCGGTCGATGATCAGCGTAGTGGGCAGCGTATTACCCAGCAGCGCTGAAGCATCGGCGTTAGCCGCCTGGTACAAAGGGAGATCATAATGACGGTTGTTCATAAAGGTGCGGGCGGCGGTAAAATCGTTGTCGGCATCAGCCAAAATAAAAACAAAGCGGTCATCCGCTTTCAGTTTATTATAAAGCGCGTTTAACCCGCCCATTTCCGCTACACAAGGCGCGCACCAGGTAGCCCATGAATTGATAAGAATAACTTTCCCCTTTAATGACCCCAGGCTTACCTGCTCTTGCCCTGCGTTCAAAAAGACCGCATTGGAGACGTCAACGCCGGCGGTGCTGGCAGTATCAGCACTGGCAGCGGCATTGAAGAGCCCGGTCTTTAAGAAGCCCTTTAGCACAAATGCCTTTGCGCCCGGTACTACCAGCAATACCACAATAGCCGTAGCCAGTAGGAGGGAGGTTAAATGTTTGCGGATGAATGCTGCCAATGCGTTTATTTTTTTTCGGTGGCTGTTACGTATCCGCCAAAGTTAATCGACTGCCGGCTATTGCTGATCACCTGCAGGTTGGCGGTGCCATTGTTAAAGACCGTCAGCTGCATCAGCTGCACATCCTTTGCATCTTTGAACTTGATGGTAATATCCCAGCCGCCTTTTTTGCGTGGCGTGCTGTGGTACTCAAAATCTTTGGATATAAACTGGATACCCGCATCAGAAGGGTTCAGGGGCGCAGAATAAGCCCGTCCAAAATAGGGCAATTGAGAAATAACCATATCCTTGCTTACCTGCACGCTGTATTCTGTGGTCAGCTGTCTTAACCTGCCGGAGAGTGGGGTAGTGGTTTGTGCTTTAAAAGTATAATCCTGGTCGTTTATCCAGTGGGTGGTAGCCGCTATCTTCAGCGAGTCTTTTTTATTTTGTGCGAAGCTTGTGGCAGGCGTTACTGCCAACGCCAGCAGCATTACTACCAGTACACTGCAAGTTTGTATTTTTTTCATGGCCGATGTTTTATGAAGCGTTTATATTGCATTATCAACAGCGATATGCAACAGCACAAAATTATTTACTAAGTTACATACTGCGGCGGCTGCAGCGTTAAAGTTGATGCCCGGTATTTATTTTAGACAAACGATAACATGAAAAAGATTTTCCTGGTTTGTATTAGCAGCATTTCATTGATCTGTGCATCGGCACAACAGAAGGGGGCAGGCGCCCGTTCCGGCAATCCGTTGTTTCCGGGCTGGTATGCAGATCCTGAGGCGGCTGTTTTTCAAAAGCAATGGTGGATCTATCCTACTTTCTCCGCGCCTTACAACCAGCAGGTATTTATGGATGCCTTTTCCTCCAAAGATCTTATCACCTGGGTAAAACATCCTGCCATTGTAGATACCGCCAGCATTAAATGGGCGAAGCGTGCCATGTGGGCCCCAGCCATTGTAGAAAAGAAAGGAAAGTATTACCTGTTCTTTGGCGCCAATGATATACAAAGCGATGCTGAAAACGGCGGCATTGGTGTTGCCGTAAGTGATGCGCCGGGCGGACCTTTTAAAGACTACCTGGGCAAGCCACTGGTAGATAAATTTCACAATGGTGCGCAGCCGATCGATCAATTTGTTTTTAAGGATGCAGATGGTAAGTATTACCTGATCTATGGAGGCTGGCGGCATTGCAATATTGCGCAACTGAAAGATGATTTCACCGGCTTTATACCTTTCAAAGATGGTACGGTCTTTAAAGAAATTACGCCAGACAAATACGTGGAAGGCCCCTACATGTTCATCCGCAATAAGAAGTATTATTTTATGTGGTCAGAAGGTGGGTGGACCGGCCCTGATTATTCAGTGGCATACGCCGTGGCGGATTCGCCTTTTGGTCCATTTCAGCGCATTGGTAAAATATTGCAGCAGGATACCAGCATTGCAACGGGCGCAGGGCATCACTCTGTTTTAAAAGTGCCGGCAAAAGATGAATGGTACATTGTATACCACCGGCGGCCGCTTACCGAGAAAGATGGCAATGCCCGCGTTACCTGTATAGAGCATATGTATTTTGATGAAAAAGGGATGATAAAACCCGTAAAGATTACAAAGGAGGGTGTTCAGGCCGTCCGCCTTCAATAAGTAAAAGAAATATTTTCAACAGCATTAACCAGCTTAGCATTGATGGCTTTGCTTGCAGTAAAGCGCTTACGCTGCAAGGTTAGTTGAGCGCCAGTTCAGGTATAAAGCTGTAAGGGTTGAGAGAAAAAAACTTGTCTTTGTCTTCCTGCATTTCACCCATTTCAAGCTCAATAAAGGCATCGGCTTCCTTTATATCCCAGAGGTACATTTTTTTACCGGCCGGTATTTGTTCGCATATTTCAGGCAACAGGCTGGGCAGTACACCACTCCAGCAGGCTTCCGTAAGAATCTCCTTTTCGGTGCGCCCGTTACTGTCTGTCTCATTTCTATCGGCAAACTGCTTGGCAGCAAATGAAGTACCCGTGAGTAACAATATTTCCATCTGAGTATAATTCGCTTTCATAATCGGGGGCTTTAAAACGCTTATTAATTAGACGCAATACCGTAGTGAAAGTCATAGGGTGCAAACCAAAATATCTGTTAAATGAACGACCATCTTACGTACGTAGTATGACAGCCAGCAGTTTTATATTGTTTACTCCCTGGCGCCGCCAGGGTAACTTTGTGATAAAATTGCTGTAAATACCATTGTCTCAGCCTCTTTAGTGCATTAACTGATTATTCAGTAGCGGCCTGCAGGTGAACAGGCGCTGTTGTATATTTAGCAAAACATTGCCCTTATATGAATCGAAAATCATTCCTGGCTAAGGCGGCCGTCATCAGCGCCGGCATGGCCCTGGCCGATAAAGTCTCCTTTGCCGCCGCCCCTTTAAAGAACAGCTTGCCCCGCTGGAAAGGCTTTAACCTGCTTGATTTTTTTTCGCCCAATCCTGCAAGCGGACCCGTTACCACGGCGGATCATTTTAAATGGATGCGCGACTGGGGTTTTGATTTTGTGCGTATTCCCATTGCCTACCCGCGTTACCTCTGTATTGACCGTACCAAGAATATCACGCCCGAAGATGTGTATAAGATAAATAACCAGGAAACCGATAAGGTTGATGCACTGGTGGCACTGGCGCATCGGCACAACCTGCATGTGAGCCTTAACCTGCACCGTGCGCCCGGTTACTGCATCAATGCCGGGTTTCATGAGCCCTACAATCTCTGGAAAGACGAGGAAGCGCAAAAAGCGTTTTGCTATCACTGGAGCCTCTGGGCAAAAAAATACAAACACGTATCGCGCAGCAAGATCAGCTTCGACCTGGTAAATGAACCCGCTATGCGCGAGGATATGAATGATCAGCACTCACGTGTAAGTTCGGTGCCGGGCGATGTATACCGCAAAGTAGCCGCGGCTGCGGCGGCCGCCATTCGTAAAGAAAATCCCGGTCATTTAATCATTGCAGATGGCAATGACGTAGGTACCAGGCCCATCCCGGAAATTACCGACCTTGGTATTGCGCAGAGTTGCAGGGGCTACCATCCGGGCAGCATCTCGCATTACAAAGCGCCCTGGGCAAACAAGGATACCACACAGTTGCCGGCACCCAAATGGCCTGGCCAGGTAGGCAATAAATACCTTGATAAATCTATGCTTACCACTTTCTACCAGCCATGGATAGATATCATGCAAAAAGGAACGGGTGTGCATTGCGGTGAATGTGGCTGCTGGAACAAAACACCGCACGATGTTTTCATTGCCTGGTTTACAGATGTATTGGATATATTAACCAGCAATGGTATCGGCTTTGCTATCTGGAATTTTATCGGAGATTTTGGTGTGCTTAATTCCGGTCGTGCAGACGTAGCGTATGAAGACTGGCACGGGTACAAACTAGACAGGCAATTTCTTGATCTTTTAAGAAAGCAATAATGCCGCTGCCGCATCGCCTTGCAACATCCTGCTAAAACATAAAAAAACAAAGCCCCCGCAATGGGGGCTTTGCGCATTAAAAAATTCAACTGCTTGCCGTATTGAGGAACTGGGATTTGCGCCAGCATATCATATACATGCAAAGCAGCCTTTATTTTCTAAACCGAATCTTATTGATCATTTCACCCAATTTCTGGCCCTGTTCAAGACCTGCTTCACCAGATGGCCTGAAATGAAGTCCACCCAATATTCTCGAACCCGTTCCTTCTTCTGCGTATTCCTTGAAAGAAGCATAGTGACGTGGACCATAGGTGCTGCTGAATGTATTGTCAGTAAAAGAATAATTTTTGCCAAAGGCATCTTCCAGTACCACAGCGGTAGCCTTCATAATAACAGCATGTGCAGAAGGATACTCGGGGTGGGGCGGTGTTGGTATCACAGAGTTCCAGTTGGGATAGCCCAGTACGGTTCTGATATAGGTGATCGGGCGCAGCAGGTTATAGGTATATTTTGTTTTGAAGCAGGTGATGACACCGTCATTCATTGCCATGCCATGTTTGGCGTACAAGATGGCGGCATCATCTAAAGACAAATGGGCTTTCTCTACCAGTTGTGCGGCCACGCTGGTGAAATGTGCAGGTCCGTTGAATTGTCCGGGCAAATCTCCCCAGAATCTTACCGTTACAGAATCATCGTGCGTCAGCGATAGAGAAGTATTATAGATTTCACTGACCATGGCATAGAATGCTGATTTAACACTGGTAGAATAGGGCGTGGGTGGTGGCAGCAAAAGTTTAGTAGCAATGTCTTTTACAAATGAACGGTAATTGCCCCCATAGGGAATGGCGGCAGGTGCAAATGCCGGGAAGGTTGGCACCCAAAGGCCTTCGCCGGTGACGGGTACATAACCCGTTGGCAAACCCAGGTAATCATTTGCTGCGCCGTCTGTTGTTGACCAGTTGAACATTGCGGCAGCTACCTGCTTTCCAAAGTCGGCCGAGCGGTCCAGGGTAGCGGAACCGGCTTCCTGTGCAAAGCTGCTATTGAAGGCTGCTTCCAGTGAATCGATACTTAGTTTATTGGCGGCCGAAGTACCGGGGAAGAAACTGCGTGTTAGCGCTCCCATGGCGCCATTAAGGCTTGCGGGCCAGTAATAGGCATGTTTAAAATTATAGCTCTGCGCAGGCAGCGGTGCACCCAATTGCAGTGCCACGGACTGGTAGCCCGGCATGCCAGGCACCACAGACTCATACATGGTGAGCCCTGAATAGCCGAAGATCCGTGCCGTAACGCCCGGCGTGTAGCCGGGAGTGGTTTTACAAAGCTGCATTTGTAACCGTATCCACGCAGTGGCTACATCTGATGGATACTTTTTTGTGAGCGGTCCCTGTACTTCGGTTTTGTTACAGGAGTGTAGTGCAAGAACAAGCAGCAGACATACTGCATAAGCATAAGCCGTTTTCATTTTGATAATGTTTAATGGTGAAGGAATGGTATTCTGAAGGTAACTATTTGCCATAGCCAGGCATCGCGGCTGCGACAGTCAGTGCCACGGCACCGTCCTGCAGCCTGCATTTATCGACAAACAGTTTTCATAATCGACGAATAACCACTGTGTAAAATGATCAACTTTGCTTCTTAAAGCAATTTGCACATGCGCTCACGAGGTGCGGGTTACTGGGAAGGAAATTGTTGGACTTAGGGGGGCGGCGGGCACCGCACAGGTTCTTTACATGTATGCCTCTTGCACCCTGCTGGAAAACTTTGGAACAAATTTACGGATAAGCGTTGATCAATTTTTGTACCAATCGCTTTTTTATTACGGGGGGTATAAAGGCGGCTTCCAGCGCGGCCATATTGCAGCGCAAAAAATCATCGGTTGTCCACCCAAATACCTGCTGCAGCTGCTCATACTCGCGCGTGAGATTTGTATTGGTAATGGTACGCGTGTCTGTATTGATGCTTAAGGGTATACCGGCTTTGTAGAGTTGGTCTACAGGATGGTCTGCATAAGCGTTGTATATGTCAATCAGTACATTGCAGCCCGGGCATACTTCCAGGTGAATATTATTATTGCGCAAATGCGCCATGAGTTTTTTGTCTTCAATACTTCTTACACCGTGGCCAATGCGGGTGGGACCGAAATACTCCAGCGTTTCCCACACGCTTTCTGCACCACGCGCTTCTCCGGCATGAGCGGTGCAGGGTATTCCTTTTTGCTTTGCGTAGCGAAAGGCTTCAATGTGGTTGTCAATCGGAAAACCGGCTTCATCTGCGGCAATATCAAAACCGGCCACACAACTGTCTTTAAACTGCTCTACCAGTTGTACGGTTTCCATGCTTTGTGCGGCAGAATAATGCCGCAGGGTGCAAAGCAATAACCTGGCTTCAATGCCGGTGGCCAGCATGGCGGCGCTGGTAGCGGCAGCTGTATATGCCACCACTTCGGACGGGGTAAGGCCGCCCGATGTATGTTGCAAAGGCGCAAACCTTATTTCTGCATACACTATATTGTCTGCTGCCAGTTGCGTAAACAGATCTTCCACCACCCATTCCAGCTGTTGCTTTGTTTGCATAAGGGCGAAGCCTTTTACTGCGCGCGTGAGGAAGTCGGCCAAGTCAGTGCACTTCGCGGGTGCCACAAAATCGGTTAGGTATTCCCGGTAGCTGATGCGCGGATCTATTTTAGCCACTACATCATAGCTCAGCGAGCAGTCCAGGTGCAGGTGCAGTTCGCATTTCGGCAGTTGGGCTAGTGAGGTCATAAAGGAAGATATGGCAGCAACTGGCTGATCTGTTGCAGCTGTTTAAAATGAGGATGCTCAATGTGGTGACTTACCTGTTCATGTGCCCAGGTAGTGTGGTAGGGTACATGCACGGCGTGGCCGCCTACGGCAAGCACGGGCAGTACATCAGATTTTATAGAATTGCCAATCATCAGGAAATGCGCAGGTGCTATGTCAAGGTGTTTGATGAGTTTGAGGTAATCCTTCTCTTTCTTGTCACTCATGATCTCCGTATGATGGAAATAGTGTTCAATACCTGATTTCTTCAGCTTCCGTTCCTGGTCCAGCAGGTCGCCCTTGGTGGCTACTACCAGCCGGTATTTGCCTGAAAGTGCTTTCAGTACATCTTCCACACCGTCTAGCAATTCTATCGGGCGTTCCAGCAATTCTTTTCCATAGCCAATGGCCTTTTCAATGACGGCGGCATCCAGGGTATTGTTAGAAACACGCAGCGCCGTTTCAATCATACTCAGTATAAAGCCTTTTACACCATAACCGTACAATGAAAGGTTAGCAATTTCTGTTGTAAAAAGTTCCTGGGAAACTGAATGGTGGGGGAGAAAATCTTCCAGCAGCGCGCAAAACTTTTTCTCTGTTTCCTGGAAATAGGGTTCATTTATCCATAATGTATCGTCTGCATCAAATGCAATCACCTGTATGTCCATT
>DATJGC010000182.1:0-6633 GCA_035495345.1 Chitinophagaceae bacterium
TCTTTTCATTTAAGTTATGAAGCCTTTCACCCAAACGGAGACCGCATCTACCGGGTGGTGACCGAGTTGCACAATGAACAAACCGACTATACACCCGGTGTGCCACCACCATTTGCAAAAGCATTCCGTTCAGACTATAGCTTTGCGGAGAAGGTGGCACGCTGTGTTACTTTCCGCAGGCTGATATCTATACCGGCAGATCATAAAAAGTTTGAAGAAGAGGAAGGCTTTGCCTGCGTGGAGCCTGCGTTTTTTGACATACTGCATTTTCCGATGCTGGAGGGCGATCAGCGTACAGCACTCAATTCTCCCAACAGCGCCATTGTTACGGCGCAAATTGCAAAAAAATATTTTGGTACCACCCATGCTATCGGCAAAGTAATAAGGATAGACAACAAAACTGATTTTACCATTAAGGGCATTCTGAAAGATCTGCCCCTGAATACAGATCGCCGGCAGGAGATATATGTGGCTGATCAAAACCTCAAGGATTTTAGTGGCTGGATGGCACGCAATGATAGCTGGGGTGGCATTAATAGCGAAACACATTGTTTTGTACTATTAAAGCCAGGCATACAACCCGCCACCGTAGAGAAGGCCTTTCCTGCTATGATGCAAAAATATTATGTCAATGATCCTGCAGGAATGAAAGCCTTTGTGTTTAAAATGCAGCCCCTGCGTGATATGCATTTCAACCCTGATTACAATGGTTTTGCAGATAAAAAATACCTATGGGCTTTGTCGCTCGTAGGTCTCTTTCTCATCATTACGGCCTGTGTAAACTTTGTAAACCTGGCCACCGCCCAGGCTTTGAACCGCTCTAAGGAGGTAGGCATCCGCAAGGTATTGGGCAGCGTGCGCCGTCAGCTGTTCTGGCAATTTATTGTGGAAACGGCCGTCATCACTTTCTTTGCAATATTGCTTGCGTACGGACTGGCACAATTGGGTGTTCCTTTCATCAATCAACTGTTCAGGTCTTCGCTTACCATCAACCCCTTCATCAATACTTCACTTCTATTGTACACATTGATCATTGCAATATTGGTAGTCTTTTTATCCGGCTCCTACCCGGGTTTAATCTTATCAGGTTTTCAACCCATTGCCGCCTTAAAAGGAAAGCTCTCGCAAAAGAATATCGGTGGCTTTCCGCTGCGCCGTGTGCTGGTGGTTACACAGTTTGCCATTTCACAGATGCTGATCATTGGTGCTGTGGTCATTGCCTCGCAATTGCATTACAGCAAGAACTCTGATCTTGGTTTTCAGAAAAAAGGCATTGTCATGTTGAACATACCGGTAACAGATTCTACCGGTAAATCAAAAATGGAAGCCTTGCGTGATAAGCTGCGCACGCTGCCCGCAGTAGAGAAAATTTCGTTTTGCTGGCAGGCACCTGCGGCTGATGCCAATAATACTACTACCATGTTGTTTGAAAATCGTCCGAAGGTAGAACCCTGGGAAGTGAATACAAAGGCGGCAGACGACAAGTATCTTACTACGTTTCAGCTGCCGCTGGTAGCAGGCCGCAACCTCTACCCTTCTGATACCATCCGGGAATTTTTGGTGAATGAAAGCCTGGTAAAGAAGTTGGGCCTGGCTTCTCCGCGAGACATTCTGCAAAAAAATATCACCATCAATAACCACCAATTTCAGGTAGTGGGCGTGATAAAAGATTTTTATAATTACTCCTTCCGCTCAGACATTGCCCCCGTAGCCATCTTTAGTAATGTGGAAGACTATACCAGCTGCGCGGTATCACTTAACCTTACCAATATAAAACCCACGCTTGCGGCCATTGAAAAAAGCTGGAATGAAGTGTACCCAGACTTTATCTTCAAAAGCCAGTTCCTGGATGAGCGCATTGCGCGTTTTTACGAGTTGGACGATACCATGCTGCAATTGGTGGAGCTCTTTGCAGCCATTGCCATCTTTATCGGTTGTCTTGGATTGTATGGCCTGGTATCTTTTATGGCGGTGCGCAAAACAAAGGAGATTGGCGTTAGAAAGGTGCTGGGTGCCAGTGTACCGGATATCATCTGGATCTTTGGCAAAGAATTTTTATTACTGCTTACACTTGCTTTTGTAATAGCAGCACCCGTGGCCTGGTGGGGCATGAATGCCTACCTGCAGGATTTTAAATACCGCATACCCATTGGTCCGGGCATTTTTCTGCTGGCCATTCTTTGTACGCTGCTGGTGGCTGCTATAACGGTCAGCTACCGTTCTGTGAAAGCCGCGCTGGCCAACCCGGTAAAATCTTTGAGGAGTGAGTGATCAAGTTAAAATTCAAAAGTCAAAAGTCAAAAGTCGTTTGCTTGCAGGACAAGTAAAAATTCAAAATTCAAAAGTAAAAAAGCTTTTGCCTGGTGGGTTTCACGCGGCGTTCGGTTTGCCGAGAATAGATAACCGAAGTCTAAGCATGTTATTACAAGACCAAGCTGTTGCAAGACTTCGGTTATCTTGGGCGGCGTGAAACAAGCAAAGCA
Organism: Chitinophagaceae bacterium; assembly: GCA_035495345.1. Classification (GTDB taxonomy): domain Bacteria; phylum Bacteroidota; class Bacteroidia; order Chitinophagales; family Chitinophagaceae; genus JACMLD01. The sequence continues at coordinate 2,484 of DATJGC010000182.1, forward strand.
AAAGAACTGAAGACTCAAAACTGCAAACTGAAAACTATTCAAAGCAAAAGAACTGAAAACTGCAAACTGAAAACTGAAAACTATTCAAAGCAAAAGAACTCGGAACTATGAACTCGGAACTACAAACTGATCCTGTCCGAATCCGCACAGCCGCTGTTCATTATAGGACAGATTATCCGCCGGCTTTTTACGAATGCCTGTAATTCAGTAATTTGAGTACTGGCACGGCACTTGACTTTACCAGCCTACAGTGTTCAAAGCTGCATAACATGATAAAAAATTACCTTTTGGTTGCCTACCGCAACCTTCGCCGCCACCGCGTTTTTTCGTTTATTAATATCGGCGGTTTGGCCATCGGGCTGGCGGCCTTCTGGCTGATTATGTTGTATGTGGCCAATGAACTCAGCTACGACAGGTTTCATGAAAAAGCAGGCCGCATCTACCGCGTTGCCCAACACGCCAGCTGGAACGGCGGTAATTTCCATCTTGCGGTAACACCACCTCCCATGGCGGCCGCACTTACCACAGAATATCCCGAAATAGAACAGGTGGTTAGGTTAGATGCAGAAGGCGGCGCTACCATTGTGTATGGCGATAAACGCATACAGGCTGGTGATATGCTGTTTGCAGACAAGGGGTTCTTTAATGTTTTCAGTTATCGTTTCCTGCAGGGCGACCCCGCTAACGCCCTTGCACAACCGCAAAGTATTGTACTCACTGAAACGCTGGCAAAGAAAATATTTGGCGATGCCTCACAGGCGCTGAACAAAACAGTAGACCTCGGCAACCATGTTTCTGCCCGGGTAACCGCGGTAATAGCAGATGTGCCCGCTAATGCCCATTTTGCTTTTAGCGGCCTCCGGCCAATGCCTGCGGGCTACGACGGTGCATGGGAGAACTCATCCGTCTATACCTACCTGCTCTTAAAACCCAATGCAAGCGTTGAACAGCTGTCTAAGAAACTGCCGCAATTTTTTACCAAATATATTAAGCCTTCTACCGGCGATGTAGATTACCGCATGGAGCTGCAACCCCTTACCTCCATACACCTGCATTCCAATCTTGGCTACGAGATAGGCCCCAATGGCAATATGGGTTATGTAACTATTTTCTCATTGGTGGCTGCGCTGATTCTGATTATTGCCTCTATCAATTATATGAACCTCTCTTCTGCACGCTCTTCATTACGCACCAAAGAGATTGGCGTAAGAAAGGTGAATGGATCACGCCGCTGGCAACTGGTGCTGATGTTCCTGACAGAGTCTGTACTTCTCACCTTTATTGCTTCTGCGCTGGCCATTGCGCTGGTAAACCTGGTACTGCCGGCCTTCCGCGCTTTCACCGGCAAAGAAATCAATGGCTGGTGGCTGGGTGTGTGGCCCACATTGCTGGCACTGCTGGCGTTTTCATTGCTAACGGGCTGCCTTAGTGGCCTCTACCCTGCCCTCTTTTTGTCTGGGTTTAAATTGATTCCTTCTTTAAAAGGACAAACCGGTAAACAGGGCGGCAATTTGCTGTTCAGGCAATCATTGGTGGTCTTCCAGTTTGTAATTACCATTGCCATGATTGGCGGTTCTATCGTCATCTGGCAGCAATTGCAATACGTACGCACACGTGATCTGGGCTTTAACAAAGACCAGGTAATTACGTTTCACCTTAACCGTGAGATGCGCCAGCAGATACCCGGTATAAAACAACAATTGTTACAGAATCCCCTGGTAGAAAGCGTGGCGGCGGCCAGCAATCCTATTGGCAACAACAATATCGGCGGTACCGATTATAAATACGAAATCAATGGCAGTATCAGTGATCGCTCAAAAATAGCCAACCAGTTTACCGTAGATGAAGATTTTATACCAGCCCTGCAGATAAAATTGATAGCTGGCAGAAACTTTATGGAGAGCATGCCGGCAGACAAGCAACAGATGGTCATTGTAAATGAAACCCTGGTAAAGGATGCAGGCTGGAAAGACCCTGCCGGCAAAAGAATACAAATGGGCAAAGACTCGCTGGGCCAGCCAAGAATGTTCCAGGTGGCCGGCGTGGTAAAAGATTTCAATATTTATTCTTTGCAACATAAGATTGAGCCGCTCATACTCCAACTGCCGGCGGCCACTGCAGACAAAGACAATCTCTATGTGCGCATCAGTAAAAAAAATATCGCCGCCGCACTGGCCCATGTACAAAAGGTGTACAAGCAATATGACCCTTCCAACCCTTTTGAATACAGTTTTCTTGATCAGAATTTTGCCAAACGCTATGATGCAGAAAAAATGCAGGGTAAGTTGTTATTGATCTTTACCGTGCTGGCTATTCTTATTGCCTGTCTTGGCCTGTTTGGACTGGTCACCTTTACCGCAGAGCAAAGAAGAAAAGAAATTGGTATCCGGAAAGTGCTGGGCAGCAGTATCGCAGGTATTGTATTCCTGCTTGCAAAAGATTTGCTACAACTGGTGCTCATAGCCTTTGTAATTGCAACACCCATTGCATGGTTGGCCATGAACCGTTGGCTACAGGATTTTGCCTACCGCACCAGCCTGCATTGGTGGGTGTTTGTAGTAGCCGGAGCGCTGGCCGTGTTAATAGCCGTTCTTACCGTCTCTGCCAAGGCTATCAGGGCTGCTGCCGCCAACCCGGTAAAAAGCCTCCGTACAGAATAAAGATGAATCAACTACTTGTACATAATTGATTGAACAAACCCGGTACCATCTCAACTACTCAGATAAAAAACCCCGCCTGCCAAGGCCACTGTTTATGCTGAAAAATTACTTTACCGTTGCGCTGAGAAATCTTTCACGCAACAAAACATTCACCGCCATTAATATTGCCGGGCTGGCTACGGGTATCGCCGTGTTCATCCTCATCTTTGAATTTGTGGCGGCTGAATGGAGCAGTAACCGCTTTCATGCCAACTTCAAACAATTGTATCGGGTAGGCAGCAGCGGCAAGGCGGGCGACAACGACTTCTACCTGGCGCCCGGTTTTGCACCGCTAATGCAACAACAGGTGCCCGCCATTAAGGCCATTGTGCGGGTTACCGAAGACCTGGGCAACGGCGTTATCAGTTATACCGATGAAAAAACAGGCCAGTTAAAAGTGCTGCGCGAAGAAAACATCGCTTTTGCAGACAGCAATTTCTTCCAGGCATTCAGTTTTCCATTGGTAGCGGGTAAGCCTTCACTGGCAGCACCAAATACCATGGCCATGGCCGCCTCCACTGCAATAAAGATATTCGGCAGCACCAGGGTGAGCGGCAAAGTAATTACCCTCAGTAACCAGTTTGGCAATAGTAGTTTCCGTATTGCAGCAGTATTCCAGGACCCGCTTGAGCAATCAGATATACGGCCCGGCATCTTGTTATCATTAAACACGCTGCAAAGTGCCACGGGAAGAAACGGCAATGATTGGGCAGACCCCAACACCCTCGATAACAGCTTTACCAATTGCTACATCGTTTTGCAAAAAGGCAGCAATGCAAAAGCCATCAGCCGTCAGCTTACCCGTATTGTACATGCAGCGCAGCCGGCAGCGGCAGACCGCACGGTTGTTCTGCAGCCTTTTAATGAGCTGCACCTGGCGCCTTCCTTTAGCTATCCCTATCAAACCTTTGGCAGCCTTAAGCTGGTAGCCATGTTACTGGCAGTGGCAGTATTGGTACTGCTGATTGCCTGGATAAATTATATCAATCTTTCCACGGTGCAGGCCATGAAACGCGCCAAAGAAACAGGCGTAAGAAAAGTTTTAGGTGCCAGCAGGGGCCAGCTTACTGTACAGTACCTTACTGAAACGCTGCTAATCACATTGCTGAGTGTGGGCTTGTCCTTCCTGATAGTACAACTACTGCAGGGCCTGTTTAATTCTTTTACCGGCAAAGAATTATCGCTCGGCGTTCTCAACCACGGATGGTTCTGGTGGGCATTGCTGGCGGGCATTCTTTTTGGTTCTTTGCTCTCCGGTGGCTATGTGGCCTTTGTGTTAAGCAGCTTCAGGCCCGTGGTGGCCATCAGGGGCAAGGTTACTGCGAACGGAAAAGGTATTTCTCTGCGCAAATGCCTCGTAGTTTTTCAATTTACCATTTCCATTGTTTTCATTATCTCTACCATTATCTTATATCGCCAGCTGCAGTATATGAAGCATACTGATCTGGGCC
>DATJGC010000183.1:0-9347 GCA_035495345.1 Chitinophagaceae bacterium
TTCTCAGGTTTCACCAGTGCATGATTATGTTGCAGCAACAGGTCATTCACCAGATTGTTGATGCGCCCGGACGCGCGAAGCACGATATCCAGGTACAATCGCTGTTCGTCATCTGTAACCAAAGACTGCAAAATACCTACCGCCAGATCAATATTGGCCAGCGGGTTCCTCACCTCGTGCGCGATGGTGGGCACATACATGACCTGGTCTTTCTCAATCACTACTTCGGGAGGCAATTCCGCCCGGGCCGCTGAAGAAGAATAATTACGCAACTTAGTAACCGATCGCTTATTTGCACGTTGATTCATGGTGAACTTGCCCCTTGTTTAAATCCTTGATAAACCTGAAATGATGCGTGAAGTGTTTTGATGGCCGATACCGTACTATCCATGTGGCAGCTCCACAATGGCCGAAAAATAGCAGCAAGCCATCGGCCCGCGCCAGTCGCAAATTGTAAAAGTTCCTACCCGGAAAAGCCTGCCTGCGACACTATAAAGGTGGACCATTTTCTCCGGTGAACAGTTCCATTATTTACCAAAATACTTACATAATTCACACTTTGCCGCCTGGTAGCTTTCACTGGCCAATAATAAGCAGGCCTGGCAGCCAAAAGTCTGCCCAGTTATGAACATCGGCGATGCTTATACCCTGTAGAACATTTCACGCAGATCTTTGTAATGGGAACGGATTTGCCGCTACATCCTAAACGCCTTTTATACTAATGAAAGCCATTAAAAAGGAAAACCTGCCCACAAAAATCTGCCCGGCCTGTAACCGCAGCTTTACCTGGCGAAAAAAATGGGCGAAGGTTTGGGACGAGGTAAAATATTGCAGTGAAAAATGCAGGAGAAAAAAATTGTGAATGGAAAAAACAGTTAGTCATCATTCCCCTGTAACTATGCAACTATTCACTAACGGAGTTCATACAACCTAAAAGCATATGCCATTACCTGGTTTATCTGTAGCAGACATTGACAGAATTATAGAAATGGCCTGGGAAGACCGCACCCCGTTTGAAGCTATTGAAGCACAGTTTGGCCTGAGTGAAAAAGACGTGATCCTGTTAATGCGGAGAGAAATGAAGGCCAGCAGCTTCAACCTATGGCGCAAAAGAACCCAGGGCCGTGCCACCAAACATGCGGCCTTAAGAAACCAGGGCGTAACACGTTTTAAATCAGCGCTGCAGAAAACAATTACGCACAACAAAATCAGCAAGCGATAATGGAAGGTATTGATCTGCACCCCTCCGGAAATCAGTCATTAAGCTTCTGCACTGACTATCCTTCTATCATTGAAAGAATGCAGGCGGTTGACCCCATTCAGTATGCTTCATCCCGCAACTATATCAATGGAGCAGTAAGTTATTTATCACCTTATATTTCCCGCGGCGTAGTGAGCCTGCCGCAGGTATTGGAAGCCGTATTGCAGAAGGGCTACAAATTACATGAAATAGAAAAATGGTTGCAGGAACTCGCCTGGCGTGAATATTACCAACGGGTCTGGCAGGTAAAGCAAACCGCCCTGCAAAATGATCTCACCCAGTCGCAGCCTGGTGTACTCCATCACCGTATGGTAAACGCACTGGAGCAAGCCAGCACGGGTATTACCGTTATTGATGAACAAATCAACAGCCTGTATAAAACGGGCTATATGCATAACCATGTGAGAATGTATATTGCTTCAATAGCGTGCAATATCGCCAGGGCGCATTGGTACGCCCCCGCACAATGGTTGTACTATCATTTACTTGATGCAGATATTGCCAGTAATACCTGCAGCTGGCAATGGGTGGCAGCTGCTTTTGGCACCAAAAAATATTTTTGCAACCAGGAAAATATTAACCGCTACACAAACACTGAGCAATACCACACGTTCCTGGATCATTCTTACGAGCAATTACCCCTGCAGCCCGTGCCGGGTATTCTCCAGGAAGCAACAGACCTGTCGTTCATAACACCCCTGCCTGCTACGGCACTACCTTATATAGATACCAGCAAGCCTACCCTGCTCTACAACAGCTACAATCTTGACCCGCTATGGAGAAAAAACGAGCAGGTAAACCGCGTCCTGCTGCTGGAGCCATCGCATTTCACGCAGCATCCTGTGAGCAGTAAACTGATCAAGTTTATCCTGGACCTTGCAATAAATATTGATGAACTGCAAGTCTATTGCGGCGAAGTAAGCAGCCTTACAGACCTGTATAACGGCAGCGCATATACGGTAAACGATGCGTTCATTTCAAAAGAGCATCCTGCATTTACGCATTACCCGGGTAAGAAAGACCAACGAGACTGGCTGTACCCGCAGGTAGAAGGCCACTATCCTTCCTTTTTTAAATACTGGAAACAATGCCAGCGGCAAAAAGTGGCAGTTAAGAAAACATGATTCTTTGAGGAAAGAACCATCCAGCCGGCCACTATTCATTGCATAGCTAAGTCATCCAAGCAGCCAGCAAACATTCGCTCAATGCGGTGACAGCAAAAGGCTGCCTGTATTTCACAGGCAGCCAACATGACCTATCCTACAATATTGCCTGCCTGTTATTCTATGCTATTGCGTGATGTTAAGAAGCAGTTTTGCAAGTTCAGCTGGTTTTGACAGAAAAGGTGAATGACCGGTTGCAATGGAAAAAACTTTTGTAATGCCCGCAGCTGCAACCATACGCTGCTGAAGTTTCATACCAATGGCATGGTCCATGGTGGTATGGATATAATACTTATCAACCGCCTGGAATTTGCTGCTCAATATAATCTTATCGCCAAATGGTATGGCAGGTTCTACCCTAAATTTTTCCTGCACCAGTTGCTGAACCGCCGGTGGCGCATCCTGGCAAAAGATGTTGATAAGATCAGCCTTCACAATGTCCAGCGTCAACTGATCCTTTGAAACGATGATAGACTTGCCCAGCAGCGCCTCCGCATCGGTCATGGCAAGATCAGATAGCGATTGGCCGCTCGCTGGTACAAATGCTCCTACATACACCAGCTTATCAATTTTTTCAGGCATTTTTTCTGCCACCGCAGTAATAACCACACCGCCCATGCTATGCCCTACCAACACTACCTTCCCCTTCAGGCCTGCAATTACATCCATTACCTTTTGACTGTACACTGCCATTGAAACCGATGCGGGCGGCGTCTGGTCGTTACCATGTGCAGGCAACTCTACCAGCACCACCTTTTGCCCCTGTTTCTCCAATGCCTCTTTTACGCCCGTCCAAACATAGGGAGCCTGCCAGGCCCCATGGACCAATACAAACGTGGCACGATGCTCAACAGGATCATTACTGGCAGAACAGCCTGCCATTGAAAAAAGTAATAACAGGGTCATTAGCAAAACAATGGACAGCTTCTTCATAAATGCAATTTTAATTTGTAAATGTTCATCATCCTTTCACTTACAAAACTCGTTCATAAAAAATCGGCTTACAATGGAAGCATCATGGGTTTGCTTGCTGAATTCCTCTTTTTCAACTTTCGCACCCAAGCCGCATTTATCAAACCCCACCCCGACAGCCTCAAGCACTAATTTCTCCACTCATCAGTTCACGCAAAAAGAGCGGAAAATACTCTGTTGTATATACCACGGATTTCATTGTAAAACAAGCCCATATTGGCTCCCCGCTTAACAATTGAACAACTCACCTGTAAAAAACAAGCTTTTTAACGAGTACCTTTAGAAAGAAGGCTGCCTTCTGCGCAAAACCAGCGTAAAGTTTTCAATGAAATGGCTTGCCGAAAATTTGATCCAACAAGCGTCAATCTTATGTACAGGCTGCACTATTTATCTTTCTTATGGCTGTTGCTTATTGTAGCAGGCGGTAATGCGCAAAGCATTAGCCGGCAAAAAGTAAATCAGATTCTTCAGCGATTGAATACCGGCGCGGAAGATACCAGCAGGCTGAATTGCCTGGTAGAACTGGGCAAGTTTCACATATACAAACAGGGCGAAGCGAAAAGCGATCTGGACAGTGCCTTTTCTTACCTCATGCAAGCAAAAGAACTCAACAAAAAACTGCAGGATCAAAATTGGGAAAACGAGATTGAAAGCACGATGGTCATTGGCTATATGGAACGCACAGATTCTGTACAGGGCCGTGCACTCTTCAATCAACTCATCCAAAACTTTAGACGTCACGGCTATAAAGAAGCAGAAGCAGCCTTACGCCTTAAAATGGGTGTTTGGCTGGCGGTTCACCCGAGAAACTATCCTGAGGTACTGGAAAATTATACCATTGCCGCTGCGCTCTGCCATGAAACCAAAAATGTTGAGAAAGAAATTCGCCTGCAAAAAGAAATTGCCCTTATTCATTATTACCAGGGACAGCTCAGCCTTGCACAAGTGGAGCTGGAAGCAGTGATAGAACGTTACAAGTCTATCGGCTACAAAAAACTTCATTATGCCTACAGCATCTTATCAAACATCTGCCGTTTAAAAGGCGATTTTACGAGGGGACTTGATTATGCTTTTAAATGCCTGCAAAGCATGGAGGCAACCAAAGACACCTTATTAAGCGCCGCTTTTTACGGAGACGTTGGCCGCATGTACCTTGAAGTAGGCAATGAAGAAAAAGGCATGGAATGGTATGAAAAAGTGTTAAACCTTTTGCGTAACCAGGGGCTTCCCAATTACCTGATGTATGATGCAGCCGGTTACCTGGCACAACACCTGGTAAGACAACACAAGGTAATGGATGCCATGCGCCTTGTTACCAATCTTTCAAGCCAGATTCCACCATTAACAAGAGTGCAGAAAGGATGCGTGGCGCAAAACCTTGCATACTGTTATGATGCATTGCAAAACTATACGGAAGCCGAAAGACTCTACCTGCAGGCAGTAGACTGGTATGAACAAGCGGGCAACGGTTTTGAAACACCGCAACGCATTTTGTTTGATGTTGGAAAGTTTTATGTTGCCAGGGGGCAACTGAGTAAAGCAGGCAATTACCTGCGCAAGTCGCTGACCTTCTTACCGCAGAAAATTGAGCTGGCCACTATAAAAGATACTTATCTTCTCCTGTTTACCGTAGATTCTGCAGAAGGCAATTATCTCTCCGCCATCCGCCACCTGCGTGAACATAAAAGGTTAAACGATTCTATCTTCAGCGCCACAAAAAGCTGGCAGATCGGTGAACTGGAAGTGAAATATGAAACAGAAAAGAAAGAACAGGATATCCGGCAACTGAATAGCCTTACGCAAGTGCAGCAAACCAAATTGCGTGATGCCAATAAGGTAAAACGACTTACGTTTTCCGGGCTGGCATTGCTGCTTGTGATTCTTGTGCTCCTGTATTCTCAATATGCCATTAAAAAAAGAAATCACCGTGAAATGGCCAAGAAGAATGCTGCATTGCAACGGCTTGTAAAAGAAAAGGAATGGCTGGTAAAAGAAATACACCACCGTGTAAAAAACAACCTTCAGATTGTTATCAGCCTCTTCAACGCACAACTGGAATTTCTTGACAGCCCCTCGGCAGTACAAGCCATTAAGGAAGGTCGTGAGCGTATGCAGGCCATTGCATTAATCCATCAGAAACTGTACCGACCGGACCAAGCAAGCCTTGTTAACATGGCTTCGTATGTTCCGGAACTGGTGACCAACTTAAAAAGCAGCTTCTCCAACACAGACAGGATACAGTTTACATTAGACGTGGATGAAATAAGTTTAGACGTGTCACAGGCCGTACCACTTGGACTCATTTTAAATGAAGCCGTAACAAATGCAGTAAAGTATGCCTTCCCGGATAATAATGGCGGAAAGATCCAAATCTCGCTCAAAAAAGTGGCAGACCATGAACTGCTTCTGCAAGTGCGCGACAACGGCGTAGGTTTTTCAGAACAGTTTGAAACGGGCGAATATGAATCACTCGGTATTCAGCTGATTAAGCTTTTTGCAGAACAACTGGAAGCAGACCTGCAAATTGCCAATAATTTTGGAGTTGAAGTCTTACTTCGTTTTAAGCCACAGGAGGGTGAAGAACATACTGCATTACCTGCCCTTATAAAAGAAAGTCAATGGAAAAAATCCTGATAGTTGAAGACGAGCTGATTGTTGCCAGGGATATCCGCCGAACACTGGAAAAAGCCCATTATAAAATTGTGGGTGTTGCAAGAAGTGTAAGCGACGCACAGGTGATGCTTCGACAGGCAGCCCCACAATTTGTATTGCTCGATATATTTTTGAAAGGCGATCTAACCGGCATCGACTTTGCCCGTCAGCTAAACCAGGAGAACATTCCTTTTGTATATATATCCGCCAATTCTAACCAGCAGGTGCTGGAAGCTGCAAAGACCACAGACCCTTATGGCTTTATTGTAAAACCCTTTCGCGAAAAAGATTTGCTGGTAACCCTTGATATTGCGCGTTACCGCCACGATAATAACAAGCAGATGAATATAGCTGCAGGCAGCACCACCACCATCATCAGGCCCATAACAAGCAATGACAAAAGCGCACTTGCCGGCAAAAAACAGGTACAGGTTTTTGATGGCCTAGTAGGTGCAAGTGCTGCAATGGTAAAGGTATACCGGCTGATTGATCAGGTGGCGCCCTTTGATACATCTGTATTGTTATTGGGCGAAAGCGGTACAGGAAAAGAAGTTGTGGCCAGGCATATTGTACAGGGCTCTGCACGCAGTACAAAACCATTTATAAAAATCAACTGTGCGGCCATTCCGCGAGACCTGATGGAAGCTGAATTATTTGGGTATGAGAAGGGATCGTTTACCGGTGCCCACGACCGCAAAGCGGGCAAATTTGAAATGGCCAACGGTGGCACCATTCTCTTAGACGAAATTGGTGATATGCCGCTAGACATGCAGGCAAAATTGCTCCGGGTTTTGCAGGAAAAAGAAGTGCAACGCATTGGCAGCGCAAGCAGTATTAAAGTTGATATACGCGTAATTGCCGCTACCAATAAAAATCTTGAACGCGAAGCCGGTGAGGGCCGCTTCAGGCTAGATCTCTATTACCGTCTCCATGTATTTCCCATTATGCTGCCGCCATTGAGAGAACGTAAAGAAGATATTCCCCTGCTGGCGCATCATTTTCTGGCTATCTATGCCGGCAAGGTTGGCAAACCCGGACTGGAGATTGATAACAAAGCCATTCAAAAACTGCAGCTCTATGCTTGGCCGGGCAACGTGCGTGAACTGCAGCACAGGATTGAGCGGGCCGTATTGCTAGCAACTGATAACACAATCACTGATCTTTAACCCACGTACATACTGGCACTGCCAAAAACGCGCCTTAATTGCCTTGCCTGAGGTGCATACCACCCGCTCCATCCAACTGCTGACTTTTTTAAGTGCACGCTTTCATCTACACAAGATCAGGATGCATGTTTAAGGCAACGCCAATACGGTTCCAGGCATTGATAGTAACCGTGGTCATGATTACCTGCGCAGTCCTTTCTTCACCCCAGGTAGCTATTGCCTTATCATATAAAGCACTGCTAAGTCCATGCTGGTGAATAAGCGTGATCTCTTCAACCATCGCCAGCAATAATTGCTCTTCTTCAGAAAATACATTTGGTGCCTCGCGCCAAACGCTCAATAAATAAATTCGCTGTTCGGTTTCACCCAACTTCCTGGCATCCTTGGTATGAATGTTTACACAATAGGCACAGCCATTGATTTGGGATGCCCGTATCCTAATCATCTCTTTATGCAACGGTGGCATTGCGCTATTCTTTACAAACGTGTCCAGTTCATTCATGGCCTTGTAGGCGGCGGGCTGTACCTTTCCTAGCTTAAAACGTGTGTCCATATTCAAGTTTTGAGTGTTGAAAATAATTGCGCGAAAATATTGCCAGGAGTTTACATCGGCAATGCCTAAAGCACCGGTTCACATGTCAATCACACTTTTGCCTCGTTATTTCATATCCCTTCTACAATCAAATCTCTGTTTACGAAGCATCTGCCAGTTTTCGTCAAACTACGAAATATCGTAATCGACATTTTTCCGCTATGCTGTATCTTGTTATAAATCATCCTTTTAACTACAGGCATGGTTTAGGTTAATCTTCTTGCTAAATAGATGTCTAGCATGCGCCACCAACATTCAACATCCAGTATTGAACTGAGCAAATCAACCCAGCAGCATCCTTTCAGTATACGTAGGTTTCCTTCATTTGACACTGCCGCGGATGATGTGTATACCCGGCCCTGCCGGCACAAGTCTTTTGAAATTGTATGGATTGAAAAAGGCAACGGGCGGTATTTCCTGGATACGGTGCAGGCTGCTGTGGAACCATTAACGGTATGTTTTGCACAACCCGGACAAGTACACCAATTGGTCGAAAATGAACCCATGCAGGGCTATATCATTTCTTTCACTGAAGAATTTCTTTGTCTGGGTGAAACCGAATTCGACCTGTTCTACCAGGTTCGCCACTTCCAGGTTTTTGCCAGTCACCCGGCCATTCTATTAGGAAATGAAACCGCACTTGCGCTAAAAGAAATTATCAGTAAAATGTTGGAAGAAGATGCCAATGATCTGGCATTTAAACAGGAAGTGATGCGCAGGTACCTTAAAATATTTTTTTTATACCTCGCCCGCCATTGCAGCCACTATACTACTATTGCTTTACCTGCCAGGCAGACGGCGCTGGTAGAGCGCTTTACCACACTGGTAGACCAACATTATCTTACCATGAAAATGGTCACTGATTACGCCGCTATGCTGTCTATAACACCCAACTATTTAAATGATACCGTTAAACAGGTAACCGGTCATTCTGCGGGCCACCATATCCGGCAACGCATCCTCATGGAAGTAAAAAGACAGGCCATCTATACCCATGCAAGTATGAAAGAAATTGCCTACAGCCTTGGCTTCTTTGATCCGGCGCACTTCAGCAAATACTTTAAAAAGATCACCGGCATTAATTTCACGGCATTTAAACAAACACTCTCATTGCCCGTAATGCAGGAGAGAGTTAACCTGTAAACAACCTCATTGCATTACTTTTAATGTAAGCAATGCAAGTTGCTGAAGAAGGCCTGGCCCAGTAATTGGCAGCTTAAGCAAATTGGCCGCTCTAGCTGGCCCTTCCCAGGTAATTTTGTTCTTTGAACGAGGTAAAATTCATTCCTGTAGCAGCTTTAAAATACTTGCTGAACTGTGGAATATCACTAAACCCCAAATCATATGCTACCTGTTTCATACAGCGATCAGAATAAGCGGCCATTCTTTTCGCCTCCAGTGCAATACGCTGCTTAATAAGGCAGGAAGCCGTTTGTTGCGTTACTGCTTTTACAACTGTATTGAGGTAGTTGGCGCTGAGCTGTAAGGCGGCTGCATAATCAGCCACCGATTTTTTTGTAGGATACTCCTTCTCCAGCAAC
>DATJGC010000184.1:0-3231 GCA_035495345.1 Chitinophagaceae bacterium
AGTTTCCGTACACCCCAATATGACGGTTGAAATTATAATAAGCATTGATCTCAGTAGTAAAACCGGTACCACCATCGCCCAATTGAATGGATTGATCCACCGGGCCGAGCGCCTTGGTAGTATCTGATGTATAAAAGAAATCCTGGTATTTGTAATCACCGGTGGCCAGTTTAATGCCCAGTCCTACCTGTATATTTCCCTTAGGCATTCTTGCAGGGTCTAATAACCACCTGTAAGCAGCCACACGGATATCGCCCAAACCAAATGATTTGGTACTATGCCTTGTTTTGCCGCCGTGCTCATACAGCGAAGAACGGGTGTTGGCAATAATGGGCAGGTCTACCGTGATTGACCAAAAGCGGTTAATGTTACGCGTTAGTGCAAAGTCAGCGGCATAAGCGTAATTGATAACTTCAGAACCTTCTTCCAGGCGTTGCTTTTGTTCTGTGGTGCCCACAAAATGGCGGAAAGACCGGAAATAGCGGTTGTTTACATTCAAAGACCAGTTGGTAGGCACGGTGTCTGCATGGCTGGAAGCATTGGCTGCAGCAAAACCGCCGGTAGTGCGGATGGCCACACAACCCTGCGCTTGCGCACGATATCCAATAAAAAGAACTGTCAAGATGGATAAAAGAGATAATATAATACGTTTCATAAATAGTTACTTGTTGGTTGTTAATGCGTTTTCTTTTTTCATTTTCAATTTGTTCACCACCAGTTCGCCCACTTTTTTTCCATACTCAGTGCTTACAATGCAGGAGTGGTGAAAATGGATGCCCCCGTAAAACCGCGCCCAGTTATTTTCTATCGCTGCTTCCCGAAAAGAGTTGTAAGAGCGGCTTTCTATACCAAATTCAAGTTCTGTAGTATCAGTGTAAGCGAACTTATCGCCAAAAACGTGCGTTAACGCTTCCGCATTGGCTGAGGAAACCGTTGAATGACCGCAGGTATATTCCGGGAAGGGCGGTGTTTGTAAAATGGGCTGCCAGTTGGGGTCTATATACTTGTTAATTACAGTTTCTGGCCGGGCGGTGTTAGACCGGTATTTCTGATCCCAGCACTGGATAAATGCATCAAACTGGGCAATGGCCGTTATCGCATAGGCATACACGGTAGTTGCATAATCTGCATTTGCTTTCTTGGCGGCAATGCCGGCAATGCTCATCCAGTGGCCCGGGGGCGAGAACTTCTTTGTGCCAAACATTACGTGGCCGGAGACGTTCAGTTTAAAAGGATTATCGTCCCAAAACTCGGCAATATGCCGCTGCTCGGGCGTAATGCTGTCGATAGCATTCTTTATTGCCATCACTTCCTTGTAATAATCACTGTTCTTATCTGTAACATTGAAGGCGTATTGCGGCGGTGGCACAAACTGGTTGGCACTGTCCATCACCAATGGCCTGATCTCGTTCCAGTGGGGTTCCATGCCTGAAGCATAGGCCGGTGGCGTGGGTACCCAGCGACCGGGAGAATCAATCACATTGTACTTGGATGAGCTGCGGGTTTGCGCGTAATTGTCTTTCTTGCTCCAGGCCAGTATGGCGGCAGATACCGTGTCTGCATACGCGGTGGTATTGACCAGTACTTCCTCAGGCATGCCTTTATCTACAACAAGTTTCCGCAGGCTGTCAGTATACTCCTGCATGCTACCCGCCGGGAAAGTAACGGCTTCTCCCAGTTTGCAAAAAGCAAGGATGGCGGCAAACTCGTAATCAATCTTCTTAGACGTGTCTGGTGCAGGCACGGAGCGCAATCCGTTCAGCTGCCCGGCCAGTGAGTTGTACTTATCAGGATAACCACCGGCAATGACTTCGTAAGCGGCAACAGACGCATACAAATAATTGCGGGAAGCCACAATGGGACTGAAATTATTGCCCATCACTACCGTGTTAAGTTCATACACGGTTCTGCTAAACAGTGAGGGGTCATGGGTTGTCTTAACGTAATCGCCTTTTTGTTTACAGGAGGACGATAAGCCAGCGATAATAGCCAGCGCTACAATATACTTCATTGAACAAGAGATTGAACAGTAATGTACCATAAGCCTACAAAGGCATACAGCATTTAAAACAAAGGAGTGTTGGAGAAAAGAATCAGGCCTCCGGCGGCTGCCCGGGTATGGCATGGTACAGCAGTGGCATTGCCGCCTGCTGATAAATATTGTACACCCTGGTGGATAAGGTTGCGTAAGACGCCTGCACCTGCAATTGCTGCAGGTTATCAAAATCACTGAGGATGTTTTTTACCGGACTGGTTAACGGGCTGCCTGGTTTTTTGGCGCCATTGTCTTGCTGCAGATCATTGCTGATCTTAAACAGATCTCCTTTAGCCGTTTCCAGTTGTTGTTTGGCGTGGTTAGGAATACACTTCAGGATCAGCTGGCCATTCTCCACTTTGCGTTTCACATACTTATAGTGTACTCCATTCAGCTCTATTTCACCATCGTACCGCTCAAAATCTGCCCAGTTGGTCTGGTAAGGCATGTTTACAGGTACGGTAATGTCTACCAGCTGGCTGTCATCATACTCATGCTTATCAAGCTTGGCTTCCAGGCGGGCATCCGCCTGTTGCTGCAGGGCATTAAGTACCCAACGGTAACCGCAGCAGTTAAAAAGCAGTAGGCCCAATAATATGACGGAAGCAATCTTTTTCAAAGCCTGTTTTAGTGAAAGGACCGCTAAGATAAATTAAATTCCGATATATAGGCAAGCAACGGCCCTTATTTGCTGCTTCCGCAGGGTCTTTACTGCCTTTAATACCCGTCAGGTGCAGCCTGTTTATTTACCACCGCCCTGTTTTACGGTAAACGTTTTCTTATCCGGCCCTATACCGGTGATGGTCAGGCTCTTCCAGTTTTTCGGCAGCGCAGAACTCACCTGGGTAATGCCGCGGGAAGTTATTTCCAGGCCGCCAAAACCCATCAGCACACTTTGAACAATACCGCCGGCACCCGTGGCAAAATAAGGATTGGTACCTCCTTTTGTTTCAGCAATTACGCGTAAGGGGGGGTTGATATTGGGCAGGTAGGCATCCTGGAAAAAATGAAAGGCTTTCTCTCCTTCGCCCAGCCGGGCATAGAGGGTTGTAAATACCGCCTGCGTCATGGCCGGCGTGCCTTCATTGGGCACCCGCGTTTCATAGTAGGCAAGGTCTTTCCTTATTTGTTTAGGGTCAGTGATTTCTTTTAACGGGTAAGCAAGCAGGTTTACATCTGCCTGTTTTATACCGCTG
>DATJGC010000185.1:0-2902 GCA_035495345.1 Chitinophagaceae bacterium
AAGATTATCCTTACTGCAGCGCGTTTGTACAAGCGTTACATTCGCTGACGCATCGCTTCATATAAAATCATGCCGGCAGCCACAGACACATTCAGTGATTCAAAAGAACCTGCCATGGGTATTTTAAATTTCTCATCGCAAATTTTCATCAGCGCGGGATAGACGCCGTTTTCTTCGCTGCCCATGATTACTGCAAATGGTACGGTAAGGGTAAGCTGGTGCAATGCAATGCTGGCCGTCATCTCACTGGCAAATACGCTGATGCCGTTCATGTGCAGTTCATCCACCGCCTTCATCAGGCTGCCTACGCGGCAGATATGAATTTTATCAAGGGCACCGGCAGAAGATTTCATGGCTTCTTCATTGAGCGCACCAACGCCTTTATCTGGCAAGATTAGCGCCTGTGCACCGCAGCAGACCGCTGTACGCGCAATAGCGCCAATATTGCGCACATCAGTCACCGCATCCAGCATAACAAACATGGGTACCTCTCCATTACCCACTACAAGGTCAATGACCTGCTGCAGGTTCATATACTGCACCATGGCAGCATACGCAATTACTCCCTGATGGTTGGCGCGGGTGAGCCCATGCAATTTTTCAGGCGGCACCTGCTGTATGGGAATATTCAGCTCTTTGGCCAGTTTTCTTATTTCACCAATGGATTCTCCGCTGACATTGCGCTGAAAAAGTATTTTGTCGATAGCCCTGCCCGACTGAATGGCTTCAATCAATGGTTGCCGGCCAATTATGAGTGCGGAAGATTTCAATTGTTCAGGTTATAAGTTAAGAATGCAACTGGCCCGTAAGCATCATCAGTTTTACTTTTTGTATGGCGGCCACAGACATTGAGTCTGTAATGGTACCATTTTCTACCATGGCATAGGCTTCGTCAAAGGGCAGCTTCCTTACCTGCAATTGCTCTGTCTCTTCAGGTTGGGCCTCATGCTGTGTTAACTGGCGCGCCATGTAAATATGCCCGTACTCATCACTAACGGAGTTGGACAAGTGAAAATCCAGCAGTTTTGTCCATTCCTTTGCCACCAGGCCGGTTTCTTCCAGTAGTTCACGCTGCGCTGCCTGCAGCGGGTCTGCCCCCAGCGGACCGCCCCCTTCGGGAATCTCCCAGGTATAGGCGCTGAGCGTAAAGCGGTACTGCCCTACCAGCCAGGTGTTCATGTGTTCATCCAGCGGAATAATGCCCAGCGCGCGGTTTTTAAAATGCACCTTGCCATAAATGCCTTTGCCGCCCGAGGGGTTTATAACATCATACGCTGTTACATTGATCCAATTATTATCATACACAGGCTTTTCCTGCAATATTTTCCAGGGATTGATGGTCTCATTCATCCCCCGAAAATAAAAAACCTCCCTGAGCCGGGAGGTTTTTTGTGGTAATAACTTCTTATTTTAATCCGAAGGCTTTTTTCACTTTAGGAACATAGTCCAGCTTTTCCCAGGTGAACAGTTCTACTTTCTTTTTGATCTGCTTGCCATCCGGAGAAGTGAATGTTTTTTCCACAATCTCAGACTTGCGGCCCATATGTCCGTAAGCAGCGGTCTCACTGTAAATAGGATTGCGCAGTTTTAAACGCTGCTCAATAAAGTAAGGACGCATATCAAAAACACTCTCAATGATCTTGCTGATCTCACCATCCGTCATGTCTACCTTGGCAGTGCCATAGGTATTAACATTGATGGAAGTAGGCTGTGCTACACCAATGGCGTAAGATACTTGTACCAGCACTTCATCTGCAAGACCGGCAGCTACCAGGTTCTTTGCGATATGACGTGTAGCATAGGCAGCAGAACGGTCAACCTTGCTGGGGTCTTTACCGCTGAAGGCACCGCCACCATGTGCACCCTTTCCACCGTAAGTGTCTACAATGATCTTTCGGCCGGTTAAGCCGGTATCACCATGCGGTCCGCCAATTACAAATTTGCCGGTAGGGTTAATATGATACTTGATTTGATCATTGAAAAGCTTGGCGTATTTCTTATACTTTGCCTTTACGCGCGGAATAAGGATGCTTACAATATCATCCTGTATTTTCTTCAGCATCTTTCCTTCTGCATCAAAATCATCATGCTGGGTAGACACCACAATAGCGTCAATGCGTACGGGCTGGTTATTATCATCATACTCAAGCGTTACCTGGCTCTTGGCATCAGGACGCAGGTATTTTATCAACTTGTTTTCACGACGCAGTGCTGCCAGTTCAATCAGAATTTTATGGGCAAGGTCCAATGCCAGTGGCATGTAATCGTCTGTTTCATTAGAGGCGTAGCCAAACATCATGCCCTGGTCGCCGGCACCCTGCTCTTCTTTCTTCTTTTTATCTACGCCCTGGTTAATGTCTGAAGACTGCTCATGAATAGCAGAAAAGATACCGCATGAGTTAGCCTCAAACATGTACTCGCTCTTTGTATAACCTATTTTACGGATTACGCCGCGGGCTATTTCCTGCACATCCAAATAAGCTTTTGACTTTACTTCTCCGGCAAGCACCACCTGGCCGGTTGTTACCAGTGTTTCACAGGCAACCTTAGACTGGGGGTCAAATGCAAGGAAGTTATCAATAAGGGCATCAGAGATTTGGTCGGCCACTTTATCCGGATGACCTTCAGAAACACTTTCCGACGTAAACAAATAAGGCATAGAGAAAAATTGTTTTTGAGTAATTAATAATGCGGTTAATGGCTAAAAATCCACGGCCTGTATGGGTTAGCATACAAAGCAGTTTTTTTTCAGATGGCGCAAAGATAATTGCCGTTTTTAGATTTTAGAATAAATAATTCTCACCCGCATCTTCTTTTGCGGGTCTGCAAAACCGCCGCCCTTTACGGCTACCCGGCCATAAGCAATCTTGCTGCTGACAGCAATGGGGTACTTGAGCAATCC
>DATJGC010000186.1:0-6103 GCA_035495345.1 Chitinophagaceae bacterium
TGAAATAGTTTGTATGAAAAAAATAAATTACCTGGTTCTTTTGTTATCATTTGCAGTGTTGGCGGCTTTTTCTCTCAAGGTCGTTCCTCATGGCGCGGCACCGCTGCAATTGGTTTGGGCAGATGAGTTTAACTATACCGGACTACCAGACAGCAGCAAATGGCGCTATGACGTGGGCGGCCAGGGCTGGGGCAACCATGAGCTTCAGTACTATACCAGTAAACGGGAAGAAAATGCACGCGTGGCCAACGGCGTGCTGATCATTGAGGCGCGCAAGGAAAAATGGCAGAACAACGATTATACTTCTGCCCGGCTGGTTACCAAAGGTAAGGCCGACTGGCAATATGGAAGAATTGAAGTAAAAGCAAGGTTGCCCAAGGGTACCGGCACCTGGCCCGCCATCTGGATGCTGGCTTCTAACGACAGCATGCGCTGGCCAGACGATGGCGAGATAGATATCATGGAGCATGTTGGCTATCACCAGGGCTATATTCATGGTTCTGTGCACTGCAAGAAATACAACCACGTGATCCATACCCAGCGCACTGATACCCTTATGGTAAAGGATTGCTCAGAGAAATTTCACGTGTACAGCCTCGATTGGACGGCAGACAGCATAAAAGTAGCCGTGGATGATCATGTCTATTTCAGGTTTGCAAATGAACACAGCTATGACGCCTGGCCCTTTGATAACAAGATGCACCTGCTGCTAAACCTTGCAGTAGGCGGCGACTGGGGCGGCGCCAAGGGCATTGACCAGGATATCTGGCCGCAGCGCATGGAAGTGGATTACGTACGCGTGTACAAGTAAAGATTGATGGTTGTAGCAGTAACCGGCGGGCGCGCGCACCACGATAATAAAACGTTAATATCCTGCGCGGGTTTTTTCTTTGCCCGCCTTTTGACGTCTTACCTGCATAAATACACGGTATGAAAACATCTTTACTATTGTTGCTGATGATGACGGGGGCGGCGCTTGCCCGCGCACAGAAGGTAGACAGCATTTGTTTTCATTTATACACAGACAGCCTCAAAAAAGGGACTTACAATTATATCAATGTAGATGCAAAACGGAGTGATAACAGCTGGATGCCCATGACAGCCAGGGAGATTATTTTTACCAGCACCGCCGGCAGGTTTGAAGGCAATAGCCTTTACCTGGATGATAAACAGCCGGAAGAAAAGATCACCGTTAAAGCCGTGCTGCGTGAAAACCCTGCCATTGCAAAAGAGGTAGTTATCTACATAAAAAAACTGCCAGACAATGAGCCGCTCAAATCTAAAGAAGAAGTGATGCAGCCCAGCAGGAAAAGAAGAAGGCAATGATAGGGAGCAGTTAGCTTTTTAGTGGCTTTATTATCTCTCGCTTACCGCCGGGGCAAAAAAAATACGCCCTTAAAAAAGGGCGTACTATAATAAGTACAAACTGTAAAAAAAGAGACTACATTTTTTTGGCGTCTTCCAGGAATTTAGCCAGGCCAATATCCGTTAAAGGATGTTTGAGCAGGCCAAGAATCGGTTCCAGTGGACAAGTGCAAACATCAGCACCCGCTTCAGCACATTTTACAATGTGTAAGGCAGTGCGGATAGAAGCCGCCAGGATTTCGGTTTCAAAACCCTGTACTGAATAGATATGCGCAATCTGGGCGATGAGTTCTACACCATCCCAACCGCTGTCATCTATTCTGCCGATGAAAGGAGAAACATAGGTGGCGCCTGCTTTTGCAGCTAAAATGGCCTGACCTGCAGAAAATACCAGGGTGCAATTGGTTTTAATGCCGTTGTCTGTAAACCACTTCAGCGCTTTTACACCATCTTTAATCATTGGCACTTTCACAATGATGTTTGGATGGATGGCCGCCAGTTTCTTGCCTTCTTCAACAATACTTTTGAAATCTGTCGATAAAACCTCTGCACTGATATCGCCGTCTACCATTTCACAGATGGTCTTGTAATGGGCAGCAATGGCTTCCGTTCCTTTGATGCCTTCTTTGGCCATCAGTGAAGGATTGGTAGTAACGCCATCAAGAATACCAAGTTCATTGGCCTCCTTAATTTGTGCAAGATTGGCTGTATCGATAAAAAACTTCATGATCAATGCTATTTGGTGAACCCACTGGCCGGTGCTGTACCGAAAAACCGGGGCAAGAAGAATAAAAAAAAGGCAGGCTAATTACATCGCACCGCTACAACCGCCTACTCTTGCTGCGTTCCCGCCCTGGGAGGGTTCAGCAGGAGCTGGTCGTGTAAGACCTGCCGGCCGCAAATATACGAAAGGCCCAACAATAATTATTCTCTAATTGAATAATTAATATTGATTTCTTGCGTCAATGTTTACTGTTTGTTGAAAACGATGAAGGCCGACGCTTAATTTCTACCCGTATAAGAGTTGATCCTTGCTATCCCGATCAACTCGTCGGTTCTGCCATTAACACCGCGGTAATAGACAATGATGGTGTAACTGTTTTCTGTATCCCACAAAT
The DNA here is from genome assembly GCA_035495345.1 of Chitinophagaceae bacterium. Taxonomy (GTDB): domain Bacteria; phylum Bacteroidota; class Bacteroidia; order Chitinophagales; family Chitinophagaceae; genus JACMLD01. The sequence goes on from DATJGC010000186.1 coordinate 2,484, forward strand.
CACCTTCTGTATCTTCAAAGTCTGCCATGCCAGTAGCTTTGTCAACCGCAATGTAATTGTAATTGTAATAACCGTTTTTTAACAACAGGCTGGTTTCATACACACCCTTGTCTGGGTTGTACGTCATCTTTGCATTATTATCCAGGCCATAATTTGACAGTTCTCCAAAAAGGTAAATGTCTTTATTGGCCATAACGCGGTTGCCCGCAGGCACAAAGGTGAAATGCGTGTTGGCAAAATCTGCCTGCCATAGATAATTTACATTCTCACTGATTTCATTATAAAACATGCCGTTATAGTCTTTGTAATACACCAGGCGCTGCGGCGTTCTGTCGAGGTCTGGTTTCACATAGATATCAGTAGAGCTGGTATTGTATTTGGCGGTTTCTACCCTGTCACTCTGTAAACGAAAGCTCCTGAGATCTAACCAGCGCCATTCCCTACCGCCGGGGAAGACAATGTCTTCTGCATTATATTCTAATGAATTCTGGCGGATGAAGGTTGGTTTGAGTTGGGTAAGGGCATTGTCCCAGCGGTTATTTTGCAGCACGCACACTTTTACCTGTTGCAGCGCATTTACCAGGTTAAGGTTGCCCAGGTTTACGGTAAAGATTACTTTCTGGTGCGTTTTAAAAATCTGCCCGTTGAATGGCTGCTGTATCTGCGCACCAACAGTAGCGCGCTCTTCCACCACCAGTACACGGCGTGTAAATACCAGCTTGGCGGTGTCACCATCGGCAAACACCTTCAGCAGGTAGTTGCCCGAGCGGGAAGGCAGGCTATTGCGTTCGGGCAGGTTTACCATGTAATGCGTGTACTTTACCAGTGCAATGGAAGAATTACGGTAATTGGTGATGCGGTTTTGGGTGAAGCCTTTTATATAATCAAACTCACTGAGAATGGTTTTTGTCCAGTCTGCATTGCACAACTGCCAGGTATAAGAGTAGTTACGCACCCCTGCATTGAGATCATCAAAGTTGAGCTCCAGCTGGTCTGCACTGTTTAGCTTGATGATGGGATAGCCCAGCTGGTTGCCAATGATGTTGAGCTTTACATTATGGATATTATCTGCATAAATTTTATCCGGCTGCTGCCCCATAGCACCAAATCCAAGCAAGACCAATAAAGTCAACACAAGTACATTTCGCATACTGGCAAGATGAGGTTAAAAAGAATAAAGTTGTAGAAAATTGTTTAAAAAAACCACAAAATCGTTTTGCCTTCCACTGCAGCACCTATTTTTGAAGATCTAAACAGCTTTTTTTGAACCTAGCCGGCTTTATAGCAAAACGTATTGCGTTTACCAAAGAGAAATCTTTCAGCCGTTTCATTATACGGCTGGCAACGGCGGCTACGGTGTTAAGTGTGGCCGTTATGATTGTGGCGCTGGCCATCACCAACGGGTTTCAGTATACCATCAGCCAGAAGATCTTTAGTTTTCTTGGGCATCTGCGGGTGCAGCATTATGAACCCGGCAAGCTTTCCAATGCAGAGGAGATGGCCATCGCCAAAAATGATACCGTGGCCGGGCTCATCGCTCAACATCCGGGTGTAGCTTCTGTAAACAGCTTTGCCACCAAGAGTGCCATCCTAAAAACCAATGAAACCATTGAAGGCGTGCTCTTCAAAGGAGTTGAAAAAAATTATCGCTTTGCAGCGCTGCAACAATTTCTCACCAGTGGCAGGTGGATAAACTTCCCAGACAGCGGCTACAGCAACGAAATAGTACTTTCTGCGTATACCGCGGGCCAGCTTAAACTAAAGGTGAACGACCAGGTGCTGATCTATTTTATACCAAAGGATGGCAGCAGCATCCGCGCCCGCAAACTAACGTTAACGGGCATCTACAAAACAGGCATTGAAGAATACGATAAATTTATTGCCCTGGGCGACCTAAAACTTATTCAGCGCTTAAACGGTTGGGCCAGCAATGAGATTGGCGGGTATGAAGTTTACCTGAAAGACTACCATACGCTTGACAAGGTAAATGATGAACTGTTTAATGCATTGCCGCCTGAATGGACCAGCAAAAGCATCAAAGAAATAAACCCCAATATATTCGACTGGCTGAACCTGCAGGATACCACCATTGTGCTGGTGCTGGTGATTATGACGGTGGTGGCGGTGCTCAATCTCATCACCTGCCTCATTATACTTGTACTGGAGAGAACGCGTATGATTGGTATCTTAAAAGCACTGGGTTCACCCAATCTTTCAATACAAAGCATCTTCCTGTACCAGGGAGCTATAATCACCTTTACCGGTATTTTGCTGGGCGATATTGTTGCCTGGCTGCTCATCTGGATTCAACAACGGTACGGGCTTATAAAGCTGCAGGAAGAAATGTATTATATTTCAAAAGCAGAAATGCGGCCAGAATGGTGGCATTTTGTGTTGGTGGATGCGATTACGTTTGTTGTATGCCTGCTGATACTTATCATTCCTACCCTTATCATCCGCCGCATTCAGCCGGTGCGCGCCATCCAGTTCAGGTAAGCAGGTGCATTAGATGCTCTTAGTCATGCACACACTTGTTAACCCGCAGCCAGCTTAGACAAGGTAATACCCGCGGCTACGGCTGCATTCAGAGACTCTGCTTGTCCGATACGCGGTATGGTAATGCGGTGCTGGCAGGCCGCAAGAAGTGCCGGGTGAATACCTTTAGACTCATTACCAATTACAATAACGCCTTCCTTTACCGGCTGCATAGCATGAATGGAGGTACCATTTAATGCAGCTGCGTACAAGGCAATACCAGGGTTTGTTTGTACCCACTGTTCAAGCGGGGTATACAGTACGGCCACACGGATAATACTACCCATGGTAGACTGTACAACTTTTGGCGCAAATGCGTCTGCACAATCAGGACTGCAAATGATGCTGCTGATGCCAAACCAATCGGCCGTTCTGATAATGGTACCCATATTGCCGGGGTCCTGAATGCCATCCAGCATCAGCTGCAAGCCACTGAACGCTTGCACCCTCTGCAATGCCGGTTTTCTGCAAACGGCCAGTACCTGGTGGGCCGTCTGCAAAAATGATAGTCTTGCCAGTTCACCATCGGTTACTTCTACCACTTCACCGGTAATGGCTGTCAAAAGCTTGCCTGCTGACGCTAACCATTCAGCGGTAGCATACAGCCGGATAATGGTACCAGGTGCATCGGCCAATAATTCATTTACAATCTTGGGTCCTTCTGCAACGTATTCACCTGCATCATCCCTGAATTTTTTTTGGCCCAGACTTTGGATATATTTGACCTGCAATTTTGTGATCATCTTTTGCTCGTTTTGTCTCAATATGCATTCATTGTGTAAACCCGTTCCGTTATACCTGTTCCTTCTAATTACCAGCCTGGCAGCTATACTGCCCGGTTGCATTTTTCCAAAGAAATACCAGCCGGGCAAACCATTTGTATATTCAACAAATATAGACATACAGGGTAATCTGCCCCGTGAACAAAAAGCTGCCTTAAAAATAAAATTAGAAAACCAGCTGGATGATAGCTTAAAGACCCGTCTTAAAACAGTATTCCCCGGCATCCGGCAGCTGATAAAACCACCCGTCTTTGATACGGCCGCTGCACTGCGTTCCGTAGGGTTTATGAATAACCTGCTGCA
>DATJGC010000187.1:0-6825 GCA_035495345.1 Chitinophagaceae bacterium
AAACCGCCAGTCGTGATGTAGCCATCATTGATGCCAATAGCATGACCTACCAATCTTTCAACCACGCAGCCGGCCTGCCCGGTTTGCGCGGTGCCAATGACGCAACTGAAGACAGGGAGGGAAATATCTGGATCAGCACACCCACAGACGGCGCCGCTATTGTAAACTGGCACAAAGGTTCTATCAGGAAACTGAAGCGGGTGAGCGGACTCATGCACGATTCTCTCAGGGCCGTTACCACAGACAAAAAGGGCACCGTATGGATTGGCACACTCGGCGGTGGTATTGATGCAGTGGATGCAAGGGCTGGCACTATTACGCATTACGATCGGCCCCAGGGTCTCACAGATGGCTTTACCGCTTTTCTTGTAAGCGATGCTAAAGGATGTATCTGGCTTGCCAAGTATACCGGCCTGGAAATACTAGACCCGGTCGCGGGACGTATCAGAAGAATAAACGATAAAAATGGTTTTAATTCACCGCTTATTACCTCCCTCTCAGAAGATAATAACGGCCGCATGTGGGTGGCCACCATTGCCGGCCTGCACGTAATAGACCAGCATGCGGCCACCGTAAGCCCATTGGGCAGTACCAATGTCATTAGCATGATGGAAGATACCGTGGGCAATCTTTGGGTGGCCACGCAACACGGCATCCTGCTGATAGATGAGCAACGAAAAACCATGCGCAAGCTGGATAGAACACATGGCCTGGCCAATGATTTTGTACAAAGCTTTTCGCGCGCGGGCAGAAACATGTATGTAAACTCAAATGGCGGACTTGATATCATTGACCCCATCAGCAATACCCTGCAACACTATGGCAGAACGGAAGGACTTGTAAGTGATACGGTCTATGTTGTGTTCAGGGATGCGCAGGGAAATACCTGGCTTACCGGTCCCAGCAACGGTGTAGATGTACTGGATGCTGCGCAAAAAAACATCCTGCATACTGATACGGCCGGCGGTTTATCATACAATAATATCCAGGATCTGAAACAAGACAAAGACGGTTTATTGTGGGCCGCGCCGGTAACCGGTGGCATTAATGTAATAGACTTTGCAAGCCGAAAAGTGAAATACCTCAATAACCAACCCGGTTTACGCGATACCAGCAATAAAACAATGCTGGTAGACAATGCCGGTCGCATCTGGATAGGCACCGGCCAAGGCGTGTACATGATAGACAAAGAAAGAAAACAGATTACGCCCATTACTACAGCAGAAGGTTTGTCTGACAACTGGGTAACCTCATTGCTTCCCTACAAGAACAGCGTTATTGTGGGCACCTATAAAAAAGTAACTATTGTAACGCCTCCCATACCGGGGAGTGGAGACAGCAACTGGCATATAGCCATTGTTGATAAATCAGAAGGCCTCGTACGCGGTGCTACCACTGCCTGGGCTACCGATGCCATTACCCGCAAGGGCGCCTATCTCTGGGGAGATAATGGCCTGGTAGTGATAAATGAAATAAAACCAGCCGTTGATTCATCCGCAACATTTATCACCGGCATCAGCGTAATGACCCAGCAACAGCAATTTATCAATAAGCGGGTATTGAATGATAAGGATACCCTCTGGTCTGGAGCCAACTTCTTTGTAAAAGGCAAAGCGCCGCAGGAGGAATCTATTGCCAATAGAACCGTGAACGGATGGGATTCTGTAACAGGCCCTTATAACCTGCCTGTGAACCTGCAACTGCCTTATCACCAGAATTACCTGCAGTTTCAGTTTACGCAGGCACATCTTAGCAGGCAGGATCCCGCACTGTATACCTATATGCTGGAAGGGATAGACAAGGGCTGGAGCAAACCTACTACCAACACCTATACAGAAAACTACCTGAACCTCTCGCCCGGCGATTATACCTTTAAAGTGGCCAGCAAGAACAGCAACGGTAACTGGCAACGGCCGGCGAGTGTCAGCTTTAAAATTCTTCCGCCCTGGTGGCAAACATGGTGGGCCTACACGCTGTTTGCGCTGCTGGCCATTGGCGCATTAAGAATGTACATCGTTTACCGTTCACGCAAACTGCAGCGTGAGAATAAACTGCTGGAAGAAAAAGTGCAGGTGCGCACAAAACAATTGCAGCAATCACTGGAAGATCTTAAGCAGACACAAACCCAACTCGTACAGTCTGAAAAAATGGCCTCGCTTGGTGAGTTAACGGCGGGCATTGCTCATGAAATACAGAACCCGCTTAATTTCATCAATAACTTTGCAGATGTAAACCGGGAACTGCTGGCAGAAATGAGCGAGGAGATAGGTAATGGCAATCTCTCTATGGTAAAAGAAATTGCCGCTGATATCATTAAGAATGAAGAAAAAATAAACCATCACGGAAAACGCGCAGACGCCATCGTAAAAAGTATGCTGCAGCACAGCCGCAGTAATAACAACGCCGTGCGGGAACCTGTAAACCTCAACAAGCTGGCAGATGAATACCTGCGACTGGCCTACCACGGGCTACGGGCAAAAGACAAGAGCTTTAACGCCAGTCTGTATACGGAGTATGATGAGGAACTGAGCACCGGGGTATACCTAATTCCGCAGGACATGGGCAGGGTTATCCTGAACCTGATCACCAACGCTTTTTATGCCGTTACAGAGAAAAAGAAAAACAGCGCAGACCATGTGGCGGGCGATAAATATGAACCCAGTGTTTGGGTAATTACCAAAAAAACCGGCCAGAAGGCCAGCCTAACGGTGAAGGACAATGGCAGCGGCATACCCGATAAAGTGGTAGACAAGATATTTCAGCCTTTCTTTACCACCAAGCCCACCGGCCAGGGTACCGGCCTGGGCCTCTCCATGGCATATGATATTGTAAAAGCCCATGGGGGCGAACTAAAAGGGGCCACCGTGCCTGGTGAGGGCACCTCCTTCACCATTGAATTGCCCATGGGTTGAGAAACGCAGCGAAATAAACCGTCATGTTGCAGGGTTTATTATTAATTTGCCCGTACTTAACGCTCAGAAGCGGGCTGGAGAAGGCAATGCTTTTGGAGAGCGGCCCGCATCTAAAAAAAGACTAACACACCCGTATGCTATTAGAATTTATTCTGGCAATGGTTATCATCAGGTACCTGCGGACCTACCTGAAAAAAGAAAATATTACTGCGTCGTGGGACAGGCAACTGATTATTGCCCTGGCCATCTCCATTGGGCTCTTTGTAATGGGCTCGGTGTTTAAGCAACTGGTGTACGCCGGGGCATTGCTGCTAGATATCCTTTTGTTGTATATAATGTGGACGGCCTACAACACGCGGGTCTTCCTGCCCCTGAAGCCTGCTATTTATGCGGTGTTACCGTATGTAGTGGTTTCTGTGGTGGCCAATATAGTGCCACTGCTCAGCCGGCAATGGGCAGATGATATTCATGAATACAGTGAAATGGCCAAGCTCTTTGCCGTTATCTGGATGCTGGCCATGTGGTTTATCACCAAAAAACAGCGGAAGGCTATCGAAACAGAGCGTTTGCGGGCACAGGAAAAGGAGAAACAGTATGCACTTACCGAAGCCATAAAATCTCAACTGGAAATACAGGTGGCAGAACGCACCGCCGCGCTTACACAACAAAAAGAAGAGCTGCAGCAGGCTTTAACAGAATTGCAGTCTACCCAGGCGCAACTTATTCAGTCAGAAAAAATGGCCTCGCTTGGAGAGCTTACCGCCGGCATTGCCCATGAAATTCAAAACCCGCTCAATTTTGTCAACAATTTCTCCGAGGTAAACACAGAACTAATGGCTGAAATGAAAACAGCCATTGACAGCGGTGATATGGAAGAAGTAAAAGCCATTGCAGACGATATCATTGCCAATGAACAAAAAATCAATTACCACGGTAAAAGGGCAGACGCCATTGTAAAGGGCATGTTGCAACACAGTCGCAGCAGTGGCGGACAAAAAGAGCCAACAGATATCAACGCACTGGCAGATGAATACCTGCGGCTGGCTTACCATGGTTTGCGCGCCAAAGACAAATCTTTTGCCGCCACCATGAAAACAGACTTTGATGAAAGCATCGGCAAGATAAATGTGATTCCGCAGGATCTTGGTCGCGTTATCCTTAACCTAATCACCAATGCATTTTATGTGGTGGCAGAAAAGAAACGGCCGCTTACGCCAGACGGTCGCGTTAACCTGGCTTCCAAAGATTATGTGCCAACGGTAACCGTGAGTACAAAAAAGACCGGCAATAAAGTAGAGATAAAGGTGGCCGACAATGGTAATGGCATACCGGCGCATATACTGGATAAGATCTTTCAACCCTTTTTTACTACCAAACCCACCGGGCAGGGTACGGGCCTGGGTCTTAGCATGAGCTATGATATTGTTACCAAGGGCCATGGGGGAGAATTGAAAGTAAGTACCAAAGAAAACGAAGGTTCTGTATTTACTATCCTGCTGCCTTTGCAGAATTAAAAAAATTGTATGCATGAAAATTCTTGTTGTAGATGATGAAAGAGATATCCAGACACTTTTTGAACAGCGTTTCAGAAAAGAAATAAGAGATCATTCCCTTGAGTTTGCCTTTGCATTCTCTGGTGAAGACGCCCTTACTTACCTGGCCCAGCATGCGCATGAAGCAGTGCTGATACTGTCTGATATCAATATGCCCGGCATGAGCGGACTTGAACTGCTGGGGCATATCAAACAAACGTATTTTAAACCGCCACCGGTGGTGATGATGATTACGGCTTACGGCGATGCCGAGAATTTTAATATGGCCAAACAACTGGGCGCCGATGATTTTTTAACAAAGCCGGTAGACTTTACACTCTTGAAAGAAAAATTAAAAAATATACATTGATGGCTAAGATATTAGTGGCAGATGATGAGGTGGATTTGGAAATGCTCATCAAACAGAAATTTCGCCAGAAGATTAGAGAGAAGAAGTACGAGTTTGTGTTTGCCATTAACGGCAATGATGCATTGGATAAAATCAGCCAGCACCCGGATGTGGATATTGTACTCAGCGATATCAATATGCCGGAGATGGACGGACTTACGCTGCTCAGCAGGCTGAGTGAAACCAGTCCGCTCATTAAATCAGTAATTGTATCTGCCTACGGCGATATGGAAAATATAAGAACCGCCATGAACCGCGGTGCGTTTGATTTTATTACCAAGCCCATCAACTTTGAGGATCTTACACTAACGGTGGAGAAAACATTGAAGCATGTGGCGCAACTGCGCGAAACATTGCAGGCAGTAAAGGAGAACAATATCCTTAAAATGTATGTAGATGAAACGGTGCTGAAATTTATGGGCAGCCGGGAGTTTGAGTCTTCGCTGATTGCCAATGAAACGGTAGATGCCAGCATTGTGTTTATAGATATCTGCAGCTTTACTTCCATCAGTGAAAAAGCGCCGGCAGACATGGTGGTAAAGCTCCTGAACAATTATTTTGATACCATGGTAAAGGAGATCATTGCGCAGGGCGGCTATGTAGACAAATTTATTGGAGATGCCGTTATGGCCGTGTTCAGGGGAGATTATCATTTAGACAGGGCGATAGATGCCTCACTGGCGGTAAGAACAAAAATCAATAGCCTGCCTACGGTAAAGGAGCAGTTTTCTTTTACACCACAGGTTTCCATTGGCATCAACAGCGGTGAAATGATATCGGGCAATATTGGGTCTGCCAGCCTTCGGCGCTTAGACTACACCGTTATAGGTGATGTGGTAAATACCGCGCAACGGCTGCAATCGGCCGCTGCACCCAACCAGGTGCTGATTGAGCAGGGCTGTTATGAGAAGGTAAAAGAGTCTTTTCACTGCCAGCGGGTAGGAGAGATTAGCCTTAAAAATAAGGCGCAACCCATGCTGGTGTACGAGGTAATGGATTAATGTGGGGACTGCTGCGGATCTTTTGCACAGCAGGCAGGTAGTTCATTGCCCCTTACTGCCAAAGGGCGCCGCTAAAGTTGTATTTTAGTAGTTCACCAATTAACTGGCAGGTGCACGAAGCAATTTTACAATACAGCGGGCTACTTTTGGTTATCATTTTTATTGTTATGCTGGCAGATAAACTAAAGCTGGCATCACCCATATTATTGGTTGTGGCCGGTCTGCCGCTTGGCTTTTTGCCGGTGCTGCACAATATTCATATTGATCCGGAACTCATCTTCCTTATTTTTCTGCCACCCTTGTTATTTGAAGCAGCCTGGAATACTTCCTGGAAAGACTTATGGAAATGGCGCAGGGTGGTCACCAGTTTTGCCTTCCTGATTGTGATTGTTACCTCCTGTGTTATTGCCTTTGCTTCCAATGCACTCATACCCGGTTTTACCCTGGCCATTGGTTTTTTGCTGGGCGGTATCATTTCGCCGCCCGATGCGGTGGCCGCTTCCAATGTACTCAAGAATATAAAAGTGCCAAAGCGCTTTATCAGTATTGTAGAAGGTGAAAGCCTGCTTAATGATGCTACCAGCCTTGTGATATTCAGGTTTGCGCTGGCGGCCATTACCACAGGCCGTTTTGTTTTTCATGAAGCGGCGGTGAGTTTCCTGCTGGTAATTATCATGGGTATTGGCATCGGGCTGGGCGTTGCGGCCATATTCTATGCCATCCACCGCTGGATGCCCACCACCACTAATATTGATATCGTCTTAACGTTTATAGCGCCCTATGCCATGTACCTGGCGGCAGAGGCTTTTCATTTTTCTGGTGTGCTGGCAGTAGTGAGTGGCGGGTTGTACCTTTCTGCACGCAGGCAATCCATGCTGAGTCATAGAAGCAGGCTCCGCGGCGTGAATGTGTGGCAGGCAGTAGCCTTTGTGCTGAATAATTTTGTTTTTATACTGATAGGACTTGAGCTG
>DATJGC010000188.1:0-11289 GCA_035495345.1 Chitinophagaceae bacterium
ATCAGTGAACGCGCAATGGCCACACGCTGCTTCTCGCCCCCGGAAAGACGGTGGGCCATTTTACCTGCCAGGTGGCCAATGCCTAATAAAGACAGTTTTTCCGTGGCACGCTCCGTAATTTCTTGTTGCGTATACTTTGCCAGCTTTAATGCAGGCATCATTACGTTTTGCAATACCGTAAACTCGTTCAGCAGGTAATGAAACTGGAAGATGAAACCAATTTCACGGTTACGAATAAGCGCCAGCTCCTTTTCTTTTTTTCCTACAATACTTTCACCTTCAATACGGATATCACCTTCAAAATCTCTGTCCATGGTAGAAAGAATATATAACAGGGTAGACTTTCCACAACCTGATTTACCAACAATAGATACAAATTCATTTTTACGAATAGTAAAATTGATATTCTCCAGCACCTTTACGGTAACGGGTTCATAAAAATACTTCACCACATTTTTTGCTTCCAGTATAGTTTCACTCATATCATTTACCTCTTATGATAATTACGGGATCTATTTTGCTGGCTTTTCTTGCCGGAAAATACCCCGCCAAATAAGTAGTCAGCAGGGAGAATGTAAATGCCGTGGCATAAATGGAAGCACTGTAATTTACCGGGTAGGTACTCACCGCCGGCAATGAAGCAGCATGAAAGGGCACCTGGTCAATAACATAAGACAATCCATAGCCTGCCACCAACCCGCATACCCCTCCCGCCACCCCAATACCAAGGGCAATAACAATAAAGATGCGCCTTACATCAGCGCCCGCAAAACCCGTGGCTTTAAGAATGGCAATGCTGTCCATCTTTTCATAAATAAGCATGTTGAGAATATTATAGATACCAAAGCCGGCCACCATTAGTAAGGTAATGCCCACTGCATAAGAAATGAGCGTGCGTATGAAGCTGCCTGTCTCAAATTGTTCATTGGCAGTTTGAATATCTTCTGCCTGGGTGCCAAAAATGGCTGCGTATACAGGTGCCAGCGCAGGGGCCTGGCGCATATCATGTAGTTTAACATGAATCTCCGTAATAAAATCTGCCGGCTTACCAAGCAATTTCTGAACGGTACTGATAGACGCAAAACCCTGGGTTTTATCGTAATCATTTAATCCACTCTGGTAGAGGCCAACCAGCCGCAATGAAAATCTTTCACCCGATGGCGTGATTACCTGCACCATATCGTACAGCCGCACATGCAATTTTTCTGCCAGCGCTTTTCCAAGTATGATGCTATTGTTAATGTTGGTAAGATCCGCTGCATTGCCACTAATAACATAATCGCTGAAATGAAAAAGCCTGCTGGAAGCAGGTCCGTCTACGCCATTCAGTATGCCGGTGAGATCTGTAGCACCATTGTTAAAAAAGACCTCGGTAGAAAGATAGGCTGCAATGCCCAGCACCCGTTTATCTGCCGTCAATGTCTGCCTCGCCAACTTGCTGTTGTAGATGCCGTCACGGTCTTTGACTGCTTTTATAGAACTTATAAAGTGATAGCTGTGCTGGTAAGCCTTCCAGTAAGTAACTGGCTGCCGCGGGTGAATTCTTGCTTCGGTATAGATGCGCACGTGTGGCGTGCGGTTAATGACCAGCCCGTCAAGCATTACGTTTAGTCCGGACATGAAACCCAGCAACGCAATAAACATAGTAATGCTAAACGCAACACCAATAGCAGCTACCATGGTTTGCCGCCACCTGGACAATATCAGCGCCCGGGCAACACTCAGCAACAGCTTACCGTTCATGGACTGGGTTTTATGATGGATTCATTGGGCTGCAGGCCGCTTATAATTTCTACTCTTTCATAATCCATTGCACCGGTTTGTACATGCCGCTGCTTGCCAGATGCCAGCACCACAAGAGAATCGTTTAATAAATAATCGCGCGGAATGGTAATGGCATTGGTACGATGGCCTACAACAATGCTTGCATCTGCAGTAAGGTTTGGAAAAAGCTTTGCCGGTGGCTGAAGAAAGTTTGCTTCAATGGTAAAAGACCTTGTCCGATCGTTCATGATGGGGATGATGTTAGTAACAGTAGCTTCAAAAAATTGACGCTTGTAGCTGTCCATACCAACAATAACCTGCTGGCCGGTTTTTATTTTACTGATATCATACTCGTCTACCTGTAACTCCAGCAAAAATTGAGCAGCAGCGCCTATAATGGCCACTGGCGTCTGGTTAGTCACCATTTCCCCTTCTTCTTTGTTAATGCTGTATACCCTGCCGGCAGATTTGCTGCGTACAATGAAATCGCCGGAGAGGCGTTCACTCATCAGCACATTGTTTTTAGACAACTGTTCATTGTAACTGACCTGTCTTTTTGCGTCTGCCAAATGAGCTACTGCCGCCAGGTAAGACTGCAGATCATTTTTATAGGAAAGTTCACGCTGCTCTAATTCATTGCGGGTTCCGATATTTTCTGCCCATAGTCTTTTTTGCCTTTCCAGCAATACAGAGTCCATCTGCAGCTTATTGCCGAGCGCCACCACATTTGCCTGCAACTCTTTCAGCCTGTCTGCACTGGCTTGTGCTGATGCGTTACGGGCGGTTAAACGCGCATTCTGCAGGTTTAGATCAGCTGTAGCACTGGCAATGGAAAACAAAGGAGCGCCCTGTTGTACAAACTGTCCTTTGGTAACATAGATTGTTTGTATGAGGCCGCTAACAGGTGCGTACACGGTATATTGGTCCCGCGCTTTTACAATGCCGGATGCATATACAGACTCGGTAATATCTCCTTGCGTGGGATGGGCAGACGGTTGTTTCTTGGCGCAGGAACTTAACAGCAATGCCAACAAAACAGTCTGGAAAATGTAATTCATTGTAATCTGAACAAGTTATGATGCTGTGCGGGCGCTTCAACGCTACCATCAGCCCTGCCTGTAAACACTATATCGTTGACACACGGGTGATGGTTCTGCGGCCCAGGGCGAGGTAATGGTTGGCGGCGCTTATTACAGGCGCCAGCTGCTGCATAGAAACACCGTCCATGCCTGTGAGCATGCCTTTCTTTTTAAGCGGGTCTTTTTCAAACATTGCGCCCATCCGCAGCTTAATCTTGTCAGCAAAACTTAATTGCTGCGGATTCACCCGCCCTGGAAGAAAATAGATATTGCCCGGTGATACTATTGTTTCCAACGCGTTTTGCTTGATGATGCTTGTTTGTTTTTCTTTGTCTTCTGCACTGCCACAAACAATAAAGAAAAGCACCTGCTTGTTTTGCAGGAAAGCTTTTTTTCTGGTGAACCATTTCTTTAAAGTCAGCCTGCCAATGTATACCGGACTTCCAAGTAAAAAGAAATCGGTATTCACCAGGTCTTCGTCCGTTATGGACGCGGAAGGTCTAAATGGTAATAGTAAACGCTGGCTGAGCCACATAGCATATTGCCTTGTTGCGCCGTATTTGCTGTCGTAAATAATCAGGCCTTTCATACAAGTAAGTTTTATGGGTTGTTTTTCAAGCCGGGTGGAAGAAGGAAAAATAAAAAGGGGGTAAAATAGACATTTCACCCCGGTTTAGTTTTCCAACATCCTACGAAAAATCTTCTATGTAAAATTGCGAACCTGCAGGGTCTTAAACGATGATAATGATCAGTTGTGCAAATGAAAACAATTTTCCGCTCGTAGTTTGTCATCAGGCATTGTTCTCTAATGCAGCGAGCCTTCTGTCGATGGTATGCAGCTGTTGATCAACGGTAGTTCTGTGTTGCTCCAATTGCTTTTTGGCGGCGCGTAGTTCATCTTTTTCATCGTCATGGGCACAACGTTGGTGCAGCATGCGTGCAAGTGTTTGCCTGCTTTTTTTGCCTTTAGCGGGGGCCAGCAAGATGCCTGCCAGCACCCCGCTTAACAGGGAAGCCACCGTTACTAATTTTGTTGTTCTTTTCATGCTAAAGCTGTTTTATTGTAATGGTCTATTGATGGTGAGAACAAGTAATTTTTGTTGCCGATAACGCTTACCGCTATTGATGTGCGGTTACCGGCTGCTTCCACCTCTCCAGGGAGGGCAGCATGGTGAGTGCAGTATCAATCAGGTGTTGCGGCATCTGCCTTTTCATCATCTGCTCCCGCACTATTACTTCCATATCATGCAAACCAAGGTTAGGATTGATAAATTTTCCTTCACGGTAACAATACGTACAATAGGTACTACTGCGGGTGCCGTCTGCTTCTGTGCCGGCCAATGCGATATCATCTATTGGCATTGAGCAACTTTGACAAAGTTTCATATCCTTCGTTTTAACAGGTAAACAATCAGGGGGCTGTTGAAAACTACGCTCAACTTAGCTGCCCCCGCTATCCTTTGTAAGCTTTTCTACGCTTTCCATCTCACCATCTTCCAACCTTAAAAGAATCAACTCTTTGCTGTTTTCAACATTAATAACCCAGACTACCCGCTGGCCTTCTGTTACTTTTATGGCGCGGGTAATATCATAATCATAATAAACGGATTTAACCTGCTGCCGCAATTCTTCCGGCAGGTTTTTTTCGTACCCATAACTGATATGGTACAGCAGCTGGCCCTTACCGGTAAATAAGGCCCGGTTTTGCTGGCTATCCAGCACAAATTTTGCCAGCCAGTCCCTGTTCAATTTATAAAACCGCGAATTGTATGCCCCGGGAAAATAACTGGCAAAACTTTTCCAGGTACGCGGTGGTATACGAACGGTAGTGGCCGTTACTGTTACAGGAGGCAGTGTCTTTATCACCACAGAATCCTGTGCATTGGTATTGGCTGCAACGCCCAGGGCCAGCGCAACAATGCATATGAAGTGTTTCTTGAACATAACATGCTGATTAATGATATAAATATTTGTGCAAACTCCGGCCTTTTATAAACTTGTGCAATGACCTGCATTAAGCAATAAGCTAATTGATGTCAGCTCACACTTATGGGCGCACTGTTTGGTGGTGTCTTTTGCTGCCGGATACTGGCGTATAACCTGTCAGCATCGGCACGGGTGCAAAGCATTGCTCCAGGATGCAGCGTAGCCGCGGAACCGCAGGCTACGCCGTATTGCAATGCAGACTGCAAAGACTGGCCCTGCTGAAGGCTATATACAATACCGGCTACCATGCTGTCTCCCGCCCCTACTGTGCTGCTTACCTTTAGTGCCGGTGCAGGAACCTGGTAAGCTTCTGTCCTACTCACCAGCAGGGCACCTTCTGCACCCAGCGATACTACAATGATGCTGCAGCGTGAATGATTCAATACCTGCCGGGCAAGATCCATTGCATCAGACCCTTGGCTTCTTTCAACACCGGCCAGTGCACACAACTCACCCAGGTTGGGTTTAATCATATACACTCCCTCTTTTACTGCATGCAGCAGCGCTTCTCCTTTTGTATCAACCACTAACCTTGCCTCCTTCCTGCGCGCAATAGCAGCAAGTTGCGCAAATACATCAGGTGGTACACCAGGAGGCAGGCTGCCGCTGGCCACCAGGAAGCCACCCACGGCCTGCGCGGTTACTGCCGCAAGACAGGCCTGGCATTCTTTTTCTGTTAATACACTACCGGGCATGCCTAACCTATATTGCTGTTTATTTAACTCATCCCATACCATAATATTCTCCCTTGTATCTGATGCAGCAGCAATAACAGTAGAAGGCACTTCTTCCGCCTGCATCATTTGTTGTAACAGCGCGCCGTGGTACCCGCCTGCCGGGAAAATAGCCTCAGCCTTTCCACCCAGGCGGGTAATGGCACGCGCCACATTGATGCCACCGCCGCCAGCCGACAGCTGTGGCATGCTGCATTGCAGTTTTTTATCTGGCAGCAGCGCAGGCACGCTGGTACACTTGTCAATACATGGACTAAAAGTGATGGTTACTACAGGCATAGAACAGTTGTGCTTTTGCTGAATGGCGCCATTGCCGGGTTGGGTTTCTTAAAGCTAACAGTAGTGACTCTGCGGCGAGATGACGGAGATCAGCACAGGTATTGAAAAACATCAGCTCCCTTGAAATGGGCAGACTGTATTTTGCGCTACTATATCTATGCGCATTTTACGCAGCTCTTCATGGTTAACAGCTCCTCACAAACAGCAACAGGTACCAGCACAGCACAGCAACCACCGGCAACGGACCCTGCAAAGGGTCTCTCCTCTACAGAAGCGAGGGCAAGGTTAAAAGAATACGGGTATAATATTATCCAGACCCGGCAGATGGATGAATGGTGGAAAGCATTGCTAAGACATTTCAGAAGCCCGCTGGTATTGCTGCTACTCATAGCCACTGCCATTTCCTTTGCAGTTGGTGAAACCATCAATGCTTCCGTTATCAGCTTTATTGTTATAGCCAGCGTACTCACAGACTTCTGGCAGGAAAGAAATGCAGGCAATGCTGCCGAGAAACTACAGCAGCTGGTAAAAATATTGACCATAGTTATCCGGGATGGCGTAGAACAACCCATACCTTCCGCAGAGATCTGCCCGGGAGATATCATACTTCTCAATGCAGGAAAGATTGTACCCGCAGATGCTACGGTCATCATGGCCAAAGATTTCTTTGTTAACCAGTCTTCGTTAACCGGTGAATCTTTTCCAACAGAAAAGCGTGCATATGAAAGTGCGGAGCTGCTTGGCCTTAACCCAGCGGCAGACTGCCAGGTATTTATGGGCAGCAGTGTTTTATCGGGCACTGCAAAGGCCGTAGTTACGCAAACTGGCAAGCGTACCACCATGGGTAACATTGCGGCGCATTTAACAGAACAACAACCGCTGAGTGATTTTGAAATGGGGCTGCGGCGCTTCGGATGGCTGGTGATGAAAGTAAGCGTTACCCTCATGGTGTTCATTTTTGGCATCAACGCCTGGCAACACCAAAATATATTGCAGTCGTTTATGTTTGCCATTGCTATTGCCGTTGGACTTACCCCTGAGCTGCTGCCCATGATTATGTCTTTATCTATGGCCAAGGGTGCGCTGCAAATGGCAAAAAAGGGCGCCATCGTAAAACGCCTGCCTTCCATCCCCAACTTCGGAAGTATGGAAATACTCTGCACAGATAAAACGGGTACATTAACGGAAGACCGCATACAACTGATTAAATGCATTGATATCACCGGCCAGTACACAGAATCTGTTTTCATGGCGGCCTATCTTAACAGTTATTTTCAAACAGGCATCAAGAATCCGCTGGATGATGCCATCCTCAATTTTAAACAACCTGTTATCAAGGGCTGGACCAAAATAGACGAAATACCCTTCGATTTCTCCCGCAAGAAAATGAGCGTTGTAGTAGGCTTTGGCGGACTTAAAAAGCTGATCTGCAAGGGAGCGCCGGAAGAAATTTTAAAATCATGCAGTAACGATGCAGCATTTACCAGTGGTGCTATGCAGCTTTACCAGGCGCTGAGTGCCGATGGCTTCAGGGTAATTGCCATTGGCACAAAAGATGTTACCGCCGTTGATCACTTTTCCAAAACCATGGAACAGGCCCTGGACTTCCTCGGTTTTGTAGCCTTTCTTGACCCGGCAAAACAAGATGCAAAGGAAGTGATGACAGCGCTGCAGCAGATTGGCGTGGAGGTTAAGATCATCACGGGCGATAACCACCTGGTAACGCAAAAAATTTGCCATGACCTTGCATTACCTGTAAAGGGTGTAATGCAGGGTGCAGACATAGATCTGCTGTCAGATGCAGATCTAGAACAGAAAGTAGAGGCCATTACCATCTTTGCCCGCTTTTCACCGGATCAGAAAAACAGGATCATCCGTGCATTGCAACGGAAACATGCCGTGGGTTATATGGGAGATGGCATCAATGACGCACCTTCTTTAAAAGCCGCTGACATTGGCATTTCTGTTAACAGTGCGGCAGATGTGGCAAAAGCCTCTGCAGATATTATTCTAACTGAAAAGGACCTGCTGGTGCTGAAAGATGGCATCCTGGAAGGCAGAAAGACCTTTGGCAATACCATGAAGTATATACTGATGGGCCTAAGCTCTAACTTTGGTAATATGTTTTCTGTGGCGGCCGCTACCCTCTTTCTCCCTTTTTTGCCCATGCTGCCACTACAGATTTTAATCAATAATTTTTTGTACGATACCTCTCAAATCACTATCCCCGGTGATAATATTGATGATACCTATATAGCGAAGCCGCAACGCTGGAACATGAAAATGATCTACCGGTATATGTTTGTGTTTGGTATCACCAGCTCGCTGTTTGATATCATTACCTTTGTTCTTTTATACCGTTATTTTTCCGTTAGCATGGCGCAGTTCAGAACGGGCTGGTTTATTGAGTCATTGTCTACCCAGATACTGGTGGTGTTTGTTATCCGCACCAGGCATCACCCGTTTGTGGCCAGCCGCCCTTCTACCGGTTTGGTGCTGAGTACCCTGGGTTGCCTGGCCATTGGATGGCTACTCCCCTTTTTGCCGTTTGCCGGCGCGCTTGGCTTTGAAACGCTGCCATGGCAGGTAACAGCTGCTATTATCATACTAGTAGTGCTGTATCTTTTTACAGCAGAAATGGTAAAAAGGCTGATTTATACAGGCAGTACAGCTAACGGTAATAAATAGTTGCTTTTTCCTGCCCGTTTATCCTGGTGAGTTCATTGCCTGAAAAAATGTCTTTCCTGCGGCAGTCGAGGTTGTACAGTGTAACATCCAGCATATATTCTATGGCATCCGGCGGGGTGGTTCCATCATCAGGGGCATACATGGGTACACGGGCTACTACCATGCCCAGCAGGCTGGCACTGGCAAGATCACATAAATGATTATGTGCTGCGCGAATGGTGATGTAGCGCACACCGTGTTTATACAAGGCTTCCAGCACGTGTGCGGAGAGGTCGTCTGTGCCGGTTACACAAACAGCATCAAACTTTTCGGCCTTGTCTGCGGTGGCGGCTGATAAAGATTGGTCTATCAATACAATGTCATTGCGGCCGGCAAGTTTTGTCTCCACCAATGCTTTTTCTTCTGGCTGTACGCTATAAAACAATGTTTTCATACCCATGGTGCTGCAATATGAAATGGCCGCTTAAGCAGTAGCCATCATTTTTGTATTTGCTTTCTGAATGTTTTCAATTCCTTTTAAAAACGCATCGGGGTTAAAGGAGATGCTATTAATGCCCTGCTCTACCAGGAATTGGGCAAAGGCAGGGTGATCACTGGGGGCCTGTCCGCAAAGACCAATCGGCACGCCCGATGCTTTTGCGCGGCGTATTACGTCTGCAATAGCGCTTTTGACGGCCTCGTTCTCCTCATTGAATAATTCGCTGATGGTAGCGGCATCGCGGTCGATCCCCAATACCAACTGGGTGAGATCATTGGAGCCGATGGAGAACCCGTCAAACAAGGCCGCAAACTTTTCTGCAAGGATTACATTCGAAGGCAGCTCCGCCATCATGTACAGTTCCAGGCCATCCACGCCCTGCTCAAGGCCACAACGCTTCATTACAGCAATCACTTTCTGCGCCTCTTCAAGGGTTCTGCAAAAAGGAATCATCAATTTTATATTGGTAAGTCCCATTGGTCCGCGCAACTTTTTCATGGCCGCACATTCCAGCTCAAAACCTGCCCGGTATTTTTCATGGTAGTATCTAGATGCGCCCCGGAAACCTATCATGGGGTTTTCTTCTGCCGGCTCAAACGCGGCGCCGCCGAGCAGGTGTGCATACTCATTGGTTTTAAAATCGCTCATGCGCACAATGACCTGCCTTGGATAAAATGCAGCCGCTATCATGGCCACGCCTTCGGCCAGCCGGTCAATAAAGAATTGTTTCTTGTCTTTGTACTGGGCTGTTAGCTGTTCAATTTGCTTCTTCTCTGCTTCGTTGGTAAGCTCGTCAAATTTTACCAGCGCCATTGGGTGCACCTGAACTGTATGGTTGATGATGAACTCCAGTCTTAAAAGTCCTACCCCGTCAGAAGGATAGAACGACAGTTTGAAAGCGGCGGCGGGGTCTGCCACTATGAGCATGGCCTGCACATTGCCTGGTTTCTTGATATTGGTAAAATCTGTTACTGAAGCTTTGTAAGCAAGTTTGCCTTCATACACATAACCCGTTGCGCCTTCACAACAGGATACCGTGATAAGATCTCCGTCGGCTATTTTTTCCGTAGCATTGTTGCAACCCACAATAGCAGGCACATCCATTTCCCTGGCAACAATGGCGGCATGACTGGTGCGACCGCCCTTATTAGTAACAATAGCGGCCGTTTTCTTGAGCATTGGATCCCAGTCGGGACTGGTCATTTCAGTTACAATGATTTCACCGGCCTGCAATTTATCTGCTTCCGCTGGGGAAGATAGTAACCGGGCCCTGCCGCTTACTATCCTGGTTCCAATTGCCTGTCCGCTTACAACAGGTGTACGTTTTTCTGTGAGACTGTAATCAGTAATCTGTAAAAGGTTTTTGCCAGACTGAACCGTTTCGGGCCTTGCCTGCAAAATGTATAGATCACCATTGGTTCCATCCTTTGCCCATTCAATATCCATAGGGCATTGGTAATGCAATTCAATGGTGCATGCCCATTTGGCAAGCTGTTGTATTTCCTGGTCGTTTATCACAGGCTGCAACTGGCGTTCAGGCGGGGTATCAATGGTAACAGTGGCTTCACCCGGCCTTGTGCCATACAGCATTGTCTTTGCCTTGCTCCCAATTTTTTTTCTGATGATGGCATCCTTGTTCAGTTGCAGGGTGGGTTTAAAAACATAAAATTCATCTGGCGTTACAGTGCCCTGTACCAGCGTTTCACCCAGGCCCCAAACAGCACTGATATGCACCACATTCTTAAAACCAGATTCAGGATCCAGCGTAAACGCTACGCCTGAACCACCCTTGTCTGCACGCACCATTTGTTGTATGCCCACTGAGAGCGATACTTTCTCATGCACAAAATGATTGTCTTCACGGTATTTAATGGCGCGGTCAGTATAAAGAGAAGCGTAGCACCTTACAACCGCCTGCAACAAAGCTTCTTCCCCAAAAATGTTGAGGTAGCTTTCATGCTGTCCGGCAAAACTGGCCGTAGGAAGGTCTTCTGCCGTAGCACTGCTTCTTACTGCTACGGCGCAAGCGTTTGAGGCCTGCAACAGGTGGTAAGCCTGTAGAATATCCCGCCGCAGTTCAATGGGCAGAGTACCTTTTAAGAGCAGACTTCTTGCGGCGGCACCGATGGTGCGCAGGTTACTGAAATTAACCCTGTCGAGCGACTGCATCAATTGATATAGCGGAGTATGCAAGGCATTGTAACGAAGAAAAGACTGGAAGGCAAAACTGGTAGTGGCAAACCCATTGGGTACACGGATACCTTTGCTTTGCAGCTGAGAA
>DATJGC010000189.1:0-3052 GCA_035495345.1 Chitinophagaceae bacterium
TTTCTCCAGCTTGATGAAGGCGGTATTGGTAAAGTTTCTTTCAAAACCGCCGATGCGGCCAATATTGGTGGTTAGCCTTGAGCCGCAGATCTCCTCATAGATTTCATAAATCAGCTCGCGGTATTGCATTACATAGAGAAAACCTGTGTAAGCACCGCTGTCTACCCCCACAATAGAGTTACAGATCAAATGGTCTGATATACGGGCCAGCTCCATGATGATAACCCTGAGGTAATCTACCCGCTTGGGTGTCTTTACCTTCAGCAATTTCTCACAGGTTATATGCCAGCCCATATTATTAATGGGCGATGAGCAATAGTTCATCCGGTCTGTAAGCGTTGTAATCTGATACAGTGGCCGGCGCTCTGCCAGTTTCTCAAAGGCGCGGTGGATATAGCCAATGGTTTGCTCTGCAGAAACAATTCTTTCTCCGTCTAGCTCCAAAATGTTTTGCATTACACCATGCGTGGCCGGGTGGGTAGGACCCAGGTTGAGCGTAGTGGTCTGCTTCTCGATAGAGCCCTCGGGCAGTTTAATATGGTGATGTGCTATCTCGGACATGCTTTTTAATACTGGTTTTATCAATGCTGCTATTGCCAGCAGCGGTTTTACCTGCCAAACATGGCGTCATCCTTATCTATCCGGGTGCCATCTTCCAATGGAAACTCTTTGCGCATCGGGAAATAATCCATCTCGTCTACATTCAGGATGCGTTTGAGGTTAGGATGCCCAATGAAGTTGACACCAAAAAAATCATAGGTTTCGCGCTCCATCCAGTTGGCCGCAGCATACAGGTTGGTAGCGGTAAATATATCCGGGCTATTGATATCGGTAAATACTTTAAAACGGATGCGTACATTGTCCTGCAGGTTATGTACATGGTAAACAATGGCCAGCTCACGACCCTTTTGGTCAGGATAATGAACGGCACAAAGCGTAGTGAGAAACTGGAAACGAAGTTCAGGATCATCGTACAGGAACTGCAGCAGTTTCAGGTTATGATCTTTGGGCGCTTCAAAACACAGCATGCCATAGGGCTCTTCAAAATTGGTTAACAGGTCACCAAATTTTGCGGTTAGTCTTTCTTTGATTGTCTCGTTGGTTAACGCCATTGTTTAGCTTCGGACTTATAACTTTCAGCGGCTTGCCAAAAGCTTTTTATGTATAATGAACTGAAACTATCGCTTATTCTATCTCACCCATCACTGCATTGCCTACTCAATACCCCTCACGGCTTATTGTATACCGTAACTTTCCATCAGCTGTTTGTATTGCTCCCCGTTTCTGCGGCGGATGCTTTCTTTACCTACCAGCTCCTGTATTTTCATAAAACCATCCAGCACTGCTTCCGGGCGGGGCGGGCAACCAGGTATATACACATCTACAGGAATTATTTGGTCGATGCCCTGCAACACGCTGTAGGTATCAAATATACCACCGGAACTGGCGCAGGCACCCATGCTCAGCACCCAGCGGGGTTCGGCCATTTGAAGGTATACCTGCCGTAATACCGGGCCCATCTTTTTGGCAATGGTACCCATCACCATCAGCAGATCACACTGGCGGGGAGAGAAACCCACCCGCTCTGCACCAAAACGGGCAAGATCGTAATGCGCACCCATGGTGGCCATAAATTCAATACCGCAGCAGGAAGTAGCAAAGGGCAAGGGCCAGAGAGAATTCTTTCTTGCCAGCCCCACTACCTTGCTGAGGTTAGTGGTAAAAAAACCTTCTCCTGTATATCCTTCGGGCGGCGCTACCGTTTGAATGGCTTTACCACGCTCATTTTTTACGTTAAATTGTACCGGACGAGCCATAATATTTTCAAAATTTAAAAGGTAATTGCCAAACTATTTATAACACCCCAGCACGCTTTATGTTGCCTTTTGCAGCCGTTGTAATCATTAAATGTTGACAAGTACAAAACAACCCTTATTCTTCCCAGTTCAATGCACCCTTCTTGATGATATAATAGAAACCGGCCAGGAAAAAGCCTACAAACATTAGCACGGCGCCAAAACCTGCCCAGCCCAGCTCGCGAAAATTGATGGCATAGGGATAAAAGAAAATCACTTCCACATCAAATAACACAAAAAGGATGGCTACCAGGAAATACTTGATGGCCATGGGCTGACGCGCATCTCCGTGGCTTTCTATGCCACTGGCAAAATTCTCCAGTTTATCACTTGTTTTTCTTTTGGGCCCCAGCCAGTGCGTGATGCCCATCATGGCACCAATGAAGATTACAGCGAAGATGAGTTGAATGGCTATCGGTAAATAACTGGCTGCATTATTCATATCAGCCACCGGAACATTGGTTTTAAGCAGATACCATGATATCATTCAGAAGATGGATTGTTAAGTGGCAAAAATAAGGCAGCACTATCAAATTACAGCTTACTATACTGAAATTCCCCAAATTAAAAAATCCCCCGGTCAATGCCGGGGGATCTATAGAACGAACTAATAGCTAAGTTATTATACTTTACCTGCCGCCAGATTTGCTGCCTGCTTTTGGCTTGGCTGCTGGCTGGCGCGGCGCTGCTGCCGGTTTGGGAGGGCGACTGAGGATATCCTTGAACTTTTGCAGGTCAGGATTGGTTGGGTCTGTTTCTAATCCTTTGTCGATATAACTCAAAGCGGTTGCCTTATCTTTTTTGATGTCATTATAATACTGGATCAGGTAATAATAAGCACCCAATACCTGCGCCTTGTATTTTACAGAATCAAGCTGACGACCCTTATCTGCCAGTAATTTGTATGCATCTACCGCCAAACCCTGCGAGTTGGTAGAATCATCCTGCGCCTGTTTGCTTCTAGCACACCAGAGATAACCAAAGATTTCATCAGGATATTTAGTCTGGTAAACGCCACAATAGATGCTATCCGCTACAGTATAATTCTTTGCCTGGTAATACGCCTGGCCAAGGTTGTAGAGGTCAGTGTTAGACGGGTTCTTTTTCATGGTATACATCTGCCGCAGAAAGTTGGCTTCCTCTGCACGGTTACCAATCTTTTTGGCCAGGGCAGCTGCCTTTATCAACAGGTCTTG
>DATJGC010000190.1:0-3118 GCA_035495345.1 Chitinophagaceae bacterium
ACTGCCAGCAGCCAGTATGGTTGCGTAAGTAAAGATTCTGTTCGCTTGCGGGTGTTGAAGCCGTTTAGTATTCATGTACCCGCAGATAGTTTTGTTTGCAAAGGAAGTAAGCTATACCTGCCCGTTTCCGGCGCCAGCACCTATCATTGGATCAGCGGCCCGGGCATTAGTGATCTTACTAGTGAAAGGCCCCTGTTAACGCCTACGCAGAGCAGCACCTACAGCGTGGTAGGTTATGACGATGGTAGCTGTTTTACCGATACTGCCAGCGTACATATTGAAGTGAAGCCCCTGCCCAGCGTAGATGCCGGTCCGGATATTGAAGCGCTTACCGGCAACCCCCAGCCGCTGCAGGCGCAGGGTAGTAATGATATTATTCGCTGGGCCTGGACACCGGTAGACCAGCTGAGTTGCAGCAACTGTGCATCACCGGTAGCAAAGCCCAGGGGCAACACCTCTTATATTGTTACCGCTACTAACCAGTGGGGCTGCAGCGTTGCAGACACGGTGCTGGTAAAACTTACCTGTGATCAGCGTTATATTGCTATTCCGAACGCATGTACACCAGATAACAATGGCAGCAATGACGTATTTTATATAAAAGGAAGGGGCGTGCGCATGGTACAATCTTTCAGGGTGTATGGAAGATGGGGAGAACTTGTGTTTGAAAAGAAACAGGTGGCTATAGATGATCGCGCTGCGGGTTGGAACGGTACCATCAACGGACAGCCTGCGCCTGCCGGCACCTATGTGTATTTTGCCGAACTGGTTTGTGATACCGGTGAAGTCTTTGAAAGAAAAGGTACCGTACTCTTACTGCGATAATGCGTTGCGGCGTTTACCCATGCCCGATGTCTTATCTTTGAGCAATGGTTATACCAGCCATTTTTGTAAGATAAGGCAAGACAGATGCAGACAAGTACCATAACTCCAGCGCAGGATATACAGCTTTTTGTAAAAAATATTCTCCTGCTTACAGAAGAAGAGGATGCAAAGCAGACAAGACTGCCCTTCTATGCAGATGGCTACCCGGGTCTCATGTACCACAATACGCACTCAGGCCTGCTGGTAAACCCGCACAATAAAACCATGCCCCGCCTTTTTTTGTACGGGCAAACTCTTCAGCCCATAGAACTTGTTATAGATGGTGCCTACCGCCTATTGGTATTTCAGCTCTATCCGTTTGTTTTAAAAAGTTTCTTTAATGTACAACCTGAATTGTTAAACGATGCCTGTTATGATATTGCCCAATTGCCGGGTAACACAGGCAACCATTGTATTCAGCAATTGCAGGCGGCCAAAGAAACAGAGGAGCAAATACAAATCATGACGAGGTTCCTGCTCCGGCTCTTCCAACAACAGCAGGCAGCGCTCGACCTGGTTATTGCAGACGCTGTACAAAAGATCATAACCTTTGGCGGGCAACTTTCTATCAAAGACTTATGCAATGAATTACACCTGCACGAACGAACACTGCAGCGCAGGTTCTTTAATGCTGTGGGTGTAACAGCAAAGCAATTTGCCAGCATCATTCAGTTTCAACAATCTTTTGAGCAGCTGACAGATAAGAAATTCAACAGGCTTACGGATATTGTCTACCATAATGGCTTTGCCGATCAATCTCACTTCATAAAAGTCTTCAAGGCTTTTACCGGCAAAACGCCGCTTGCCTTCCGGTCGCATTCATAAAGAATGTCGGTTTTCTACTATTTCTGCTGCGCGCTTCCAGCCAATTTTGTTTTGTCAACAACAGTTAATGGCAATGACTACGGATGCGATAGAGAAGATTGCTGCAGCAACAGTAATTTTTACCCATGCATCCAGTTTCATACCTGGCAAATCAAAAAATGGATGGATCTATGGAGAATGCAATGAGTTTTACAATGGGAGATATTATCAAAGCACTGACGGTGGTATTTACCGGGCTTATGGCCGGCTTATTTTTCAGTTACAGTTATTCTGTCAACAAGGGTCTGGGTAGCCTGCCCGATGCTGCTTACCTGCAGGCATTCCAGCAAATCAACAGCGCCATTCAAAACCCTGTTTTCTTTATGTGTTTTATGGGCCTGCTGTTGCTCTTTCCCGTAGCCTGCTGGCAGTCTTACCAGCAGGATGCGCCCTGGCGTTTCTATTGCTGGCTATTGGCAGCGCTTTTGTACTTCATGCTGGTAATGGGTGTTACGGCCATGGGCAATGTGCCGCTGAACAACCAACTGGAAGGAGCGAACCTCGCCAACGCCACTGCGGAAGAACTGGCGCAATTGCGTGCCAGGTTTGAAGGGCCCTGGAACTTTTACCACAGCATTCGAACGCGCGCGTGCATTATTTCTTTCTCCATAACAGTTATTGCAGTCTTCAAAAAACATTAAACATGAAAAATAGTATCTTACTGCTAACGCTGGCCCTGGGCTTGCTGCAGGCATCCTGCAATAAAAAAACGTATGCCAACAATGGCGAACAGATTTACAAAACAGGCAGAAATCTGCAGGGCGAACCACTGCTTGATCGGTCAGCCTCCCGTATTACCATCATCCATAGCTGCAAGGGTTGCCATGGCAGCAAGGGTACCAGGATGGGGAGTGTTTCCATTCGATTCAAAGATTTAGTGGTTGCCAATGCAAACCGCGCTCCGTACAACGACAGCCTTTTTTTCAGGTTCCTGGATGAAGATCTTACCAGCAGCGGCGCCAAAGCGAATATTGGTGTGATTTGGAAGATGAGCGATAAGGATAAGCGAGACCTGCTGCAATACCTGAAGACCTTGTAATGGAAGGCGGTTGGTGATTCCGGTAATACCAAAGGCGACATGGATTACCAGGCTTGTATCGACATATTCAGGAAGTTCATTACCAGCTCATCAAACTGGGTGATGAAATCCTGCCCGATATTCCCGTAAAAAGTTTCGCCAGCAAATACTTCTTCCTGCAACACGTCAATTTTACGAAGGAGCACCTTACGGTTGTTGAGATACAATGGTAAAGTGGGAAGCGTGAGAACCTGTTTTTTCCTGATACCGCCGGCTCCGCCATATTCAGTGGTTGTTTTTACTGCGTTGGCGAGCACCCATTGCTTGTATTTTCTGAAGTAAGATGCAAATAACATTGTGCGACTCGCCCCA
>DATJGC010000191.1:0-3241 GCA_035495345.1 Chitinophagaceae bacterium
CGGTTTGCTTATTGACGCTGTACACATACTGGTCTGATGATAGCGTATACATATCTCCGTTATGACGTGCCACCAGCCATAACAAGCCGCCCACCGGCATGGTTGCCACTACCCTTGCATTAGCAGTAAATGGGTCAATAAGATAGAGTGTACTGTTGTCTCCCGTACCTGCGGTAGCATACAGGTTTTTAGTGGAGGGATCCCAGCAAAGGCCTGTCCAGGAACCGCCTTGTTGTGGTACCGCCTTTCCTATCAGTTGCAGCTGCCCTGTTGCTGTATCTATTGCGTACAGATCATTCAGTTGCGGCGCAATGACATAATAACCGTAGGGTGTAAAATCACCGCCGGTAAAAAATGCATTGGCAGTAAGGGCGTCTTCAGGCAGGATGTTTTTAGCAATGGTATCAAACTGTAAAGGGTTCTCAGGAGAAAATTTTATAAAACTATTGCTTCGCCGATCCATACCAAAAACCCTTCGGTTACTCAGCCAGGGCGCCCCACTGGCGGCAGTAGGGTTGCCTCCCAGCTGTACGGATTCACCGGTGCAAATCAACCTGTCTGCACCCGCACTGGCTATTAGCGGCGGCGCGGTAGAAAGATTGTATACACGTAATGGTGCTGACAACGCCGTACAACCATTGGCGGCAGTAGCAGCTACCTCATAATTACCGGTGCTTGCTGCAAGCAGGGTATTGCCGGTGCTTAGTGGCTGGCCATCCTTGCGCCATTGATAAACGGTGCCGGGCACCGGGTTATCTACTTTTAGTGTAACAGTTCCGCCACCGCAGAACCGCAATGGGCCATTGGCGCTGATGCTGACCTGGCAATAATTTCCGGTAGTGGCGGCCTGTACTGCCCTGAACGCATTTACCAGGCCGTAGCCTGTCTCCGCGTTCCAGCTGCCATTGGGCTGCCCGGCCACCATTGCATAATTGTAGAGGGGTAATTTGTCGCAACTGGTCTCAATAATATTGCGTACCTGCGTAAGCGTTAGTTGCCTGTTAGCGCCCAGCACCAATGCAGCCACAGCAGCAGCATGTGGTGTGGCGGCACTGGTACCATTAAAAACAAAATTATAATCTCCGGTATTGTAGCCGCCTGCACCGCTGTTATCGGTGGTAAGAATTTTAACACAGGGTGCAGACAGATCCAAACCCTTTCCGTAGTTGGCGCCCCACCAGGTTTCACCATCGCATGAACCGGGTGCCTTTCGTTGTCCGCACATATTTACTCCCCCCACTGCAATAACAGCAGGAAGAATGGCGGGGTAATACACGGCACCATTTTCATTGCCGGCAGAAAAGAAGACAATGCTTCCTTTGCCCTGCCGGCCCAGCGTACTGGCGCGGTTAATAGCATCTTCAATAATACCGCTGGGTGCGCCGCCACCCCATGAATTGCTGATCACGTCTGCGCCTTGCTGCCATGCATAGTCCATGCCCGCAGCAATTTTTGCATAAGATGCAAAGCTGCCATCAGCGGCAGAGAGGTTAATAGGCATAAGCCGGCAGTCTGGTGCCACGCCCGCTATTCCTGTATTATTATTTGCGCGGGCGGCAATAATACCGGCGCAAGAAGTACCGTGACCGCGGGTGGGCGAAAGCGGTTTGCCATCTCCGTTATTGGCTGTGCCTGAAACACAATCAAAACCCTGTACCATATTATCTTTCAGATCCGGATGGTCAATATCGATGCCCTCATCAATCACCGCCACTTTAATATTGGCTGCTGTGCTGAGGGTCCAGGCCTGCTGCACCTTCATATCAATGCCTGCGGTACCATTGTATTGCTGCGCACTGCCTGTATTGGCATGCGTCCACTGGTAATTGAACAAGGGGTCATTGGGCGGGTTGGTTAATCCATCAAACAAAGTGAGGTCAGGTTCTGCGTATACGCAAAGGCCCGATTCAAAGAGTTTCTTTGCCAGCGCCAGTGGATCATATCCATTTGCAGCCCCGGCGCTTACTACATAGGTGTCGGCCGCAAATGCATATGGACGAATGATGCTGCCATGCAATTGCTGCAGGAGTTGCTGTCTTACTGTTTCACTGACCTCTGGCTTCCACCTAACAATTACCTCATCTCCATAGCCCATGTCTTTGCCATCGGCACTTTTAAAGCAGGGATGCACAAAATCTACAAGCCCTTGTTTTCTGAGTGCAGAAAGCTGCGTTTGCTGGTCAACGTTAGCCAGCCTGATGCTGAGGCGTTGGGGATGAGCCATGGGCCGAATGCTGCTGTCTGGCATACCCAGCCTGGTAGACAAAGTTGTTATGCTGCGGCTGCGGACATCGCCGGGCGCCAGTTGCACAACCACCCTTTCTTGATTCAATGTAAAAAAGACTGGCTGCCCGTGGTAGTAGTAGCTTAATTTGTTGCCAGTTTGGGCCTTGGCCACAAAAACAATTAACAATAAAAGAAAAGAACCTGCTCTTTTCATATACTAGGAAGGCAAAGGCCCATTGGTAAAGGGGCAAAAGGTATCATATTTTAATGGCAAGCGCTTCAAAAAACAAATAATATTTGTTCGCTACACCGGGTGCGCTTTAAAATGGACGACTGCCCCCGGGGCGGCATTGCGTTTTGTTGTCAGAAAAACAATTAGATTCATTAAATTGGTTTTTAAACCATGCATATGCTGCAAAAGCTTCTCTGCTTCTTTCTTTGCACAACTCCGTTTTTAATGACTGCGCAATCGTACAAAAGGCTACACCGCAAGGCAATTGTGGCAGATACCCACAACGATGTGATTTCGTCTGTTACCATGAAAGGTCTGAGTATTGAAACCGACCTGAGCGGTAAAACCCATTCAGACATTGCAAGGTTCAGGAAGGGTGGCATTGACGTACAGGTATTTTCTATTTTTTGCAATGAGACCTATCATAAAGACACTGCCTTCAGGTATGCAATAGCAGAAATTGATTCTTTGTATGCCATCGTGCATCGCAACCCAGACAAGATGTCTATCGTAACAGATCCTGCAGCCCTTGCATTAGCCGTAAAAGAAAAAAAACTGGCCTGCATGATGGGTGTAGAGGGCGGGCACATGATAGAAGACCGTATGGATTTACTGGACAGCCTTTATAATCGCGGCGTGCGGTACATGACGCTTACCTGGAACAATTCCACCTCCTGGGCCAGCTCTGCGGCAGATGAAAGCAAAAACAACCTTCCCTTTGGTACACGCGGCCTCACTCCCTTCGGCAAAAGCATTGTACAGCGGATGAATACATTGGGTATG